>JASBZE010000017.1 GCA_029983575.1 Peptostreptococcaceae bacterium | reverse complement strand
AAAATATTAGTTGATTATATTGTCATCAACGTTATTTGACATAGAACCAAAAAAACATAAAAAAGCATAAAAAACTCACGGAAAAATCCGTGAGTTTTTGTGTACTAATTTCTATTCAACCGATATCAGATAGTAGTAGAGAGGTTGTCCTCCATAGAACATTTCTACGTCTAAGTCCGCATACTTTTCCTCAAGCATAGCCCTTAGAGCGTCTGCCTCATCTTCTTTTACGTCCTCTCCATAATAGATGCTTATTATAGAAGCATCCTCGTCGACTAGGGAGTCTATAAGGTCAAAAGTAGTCTTGGTTACGTCATCACCAGCAACCTTTATTTCCTTCTGTGCTATTCCTATTATATTTCCCTCTTTGATGTCGACTCCATTCATAGAAGTGTCCCTAACTGCAAAAGTTACTTCCCCAGCCTTGACATCTTCTAGTATTTCAGTCATATTTTCAGCGTTTTCTTCTAAATCTAGTTCAGGATCAAATGCCAACATAGCTGAGAATCCATGTGGTATATTTTTAGTTGGAATTACTGCGATATTTCCCTCAGATATTTCCTTAGCTTGATTTGCAGCCATTATAATATTTCCATTATTAGGTAAGATAATTATATTTTCCGCGTTTATATTTTTTATACCCGCCAAGAAATCTTCTGTAGATGGATTCATAGTTTGTCCGCCGGCAATTACATAATCTATTCCCAGGTCTTTAAATATTTTATTTAATCCATCACCTATTGAAGTCGCTATAAACCCGTATTTCTTTTTCTCTACAGGCTCTTCTATAGCTTTAGATGCATGAGCCGAACTTTCTATATCTTCGTCATTTACAAAGCTGGCGTGTGAGTGTTCACTGTGAGTAGACTCTCCCTCATGTCCTTCATTACCTTGTTCCAAAACAATATTTTCGTGTTGGAATCTCATATTCTCAATTTTTACAGTCAAAAGCTGACCATATTTTAAAGCTTCTGATATTGCCTCTCCCGGATCGTTTGTGTGAACGTGGACCTTAACAAGTCCGTCATCTCCAACCACGGCCAATGAGTCACCTATCTTTAGCATATAGTCCTTTATCTCATCTTTGTTATCTTCATTTGTGTCGATTATAAACTCGGTACAGTATCCAAATTTAATATCTTCATTTACACTTGCAGCACCAGTTGCTTGAGGCGTACTTTGAGTTGTCGTCTGAACTTGCTCAAGTTTGATGTCATTTCCCTTATAGGCAGCCAACATACCCTCGTAAATCGTAACTAGTCCCTTCGCTCCTGAGTCAACTACTCCCGCATCTTTAAGCGCCTGTAATTGATCAGGTGTCCTCTCAACAGATTCCCTAGCGTACTCAACAATCTGAACTAGAAACTGCTCCATGTCCTTTTCTTTTTTTGCCAGCTTGATAGCAAAATCACCGGTTTCTCTTACAACAGTGAGTATAGTACCCTCAATTGGTTTGATTACCGCCTTGTAACTTACTTCGGCACCTTTTTTTATAGCCTTAGCAAAATCTTCTGTGCCTAATTTTTCCTTGCCATCTACCGCTTGAGAAAATCCTCTGAGAATTTGAGATAGTATTACTCCTGAGTTACCCCTAGCTCCCATCAGAGATCCCTTTGAAATAGCCTTACTGACAGCAGTGACGCTCATATCACCTACTTTGTCCAGCTCTCTAATCGCATAACTCATCGTGAGCGATAAATTAGTTCCCGTATCTCCATCTGGCACGGGAAATACATTTAACTTATCAATATAGTCTTTATTATTTTGCAAGTTTGCCGCACCCGATTTAAACATCCTCTTAAGCATACTTGCCTCTATATAACTTGCCATACTTCCTCCTACTTCACCCTGATTCCTTGCACGTTAACATTTATCATCCTTACGTCTAGATCAGTGTATTTTTCTACTGTATATTTAACTCTTTCAATTATATTATCAGCGACTGTTGAAATGTTTATGCCGTATTGCATAACAACGAATAGCTCAATTTCAATCGTCTTCTCGTCTAGCTGAACGACTTTAACGCCCTTAGTCGCGTTGTCGCCTATGAGAAGTTCAACAATACCCTTGTTTTTACGCGAAAAACCTACTATTCCATAGCTCTCCATCGCCGCCTTATTTGCAAGCTGAGCCACGGCGTGCTTTTCTATTTCTATAACACCGTATTTATTTGTTAATCTTGCTTCCATAGTTTTCCTCCTATAAAAAATCAATCACTATATTATACCATATCTAGGGCGTAAATACATCAATTTCAACAAATGTGAATGTTAATTGACCTATTTTTTTATAAATAATTATGTTTATACTTGATTTTTTACCCCAATCATGATAAAATTAATATGTTTTTAGTCTTTATAAAAAAGTAATGAGGAGGTGTAGATATGTCAAGAGTTTGTGACGTATGTGGAAAAGGACAAATATCAGGAAACAAAGTTTCTCACTCAAATAAACATAGCAGAAGAACTTGGTCTGTTAACTTAAGAAATGTTAGAGCGTTAGTTGATGGAACACCAAAGAGACTTAAAGTTTGTACAAGATGCCTACGTTCAGGTAAGGTTGAAAGAGCATAAAAAAAAGATGGTTAAGGCCATCTTTTTTTGTTCCCATCTTTTTTTGTTCTCATTTTTTTCCTATGTTTTTATCTCTTTAGTTTACATCTATAGTTTACATCTATTAAAGTTTGACATCAGCATATGATTCCTCTGCCATAGATATCCTAGTGTGACTATCTTTGATTTCATTGACCAAAAACAAAAACAGTATTTCGACAACTGTGGCAGCTGAAATCCTAGAAAAACATATCTCATCTAAAAATAATTTTTCCCTCGTTGCTGTCTGTATATGATGGTCGACTTCCCTACCTATGGCTGATTTGATATTGTTAGTTATACCAACAGTCTTCGCTCCATTTTTCTTAGCTACCTTAACCGCCTCAAAAACCTTCTTAGACTCTCCGGAGTTTGAGATTGCTATTAGCATATCATTTTTACCGAGATTTAGAGTATAGGCAAACTGCCCCTCCCAAACAGGTCCAGCAGAAGTCTTAATGCCGAGCTCATTTAATTTAAATGCCAAATCCATAGCAACCGGTATAGTATTTCCTATAGCCATCACTTGAACGTTTTGAGCTTTCATCAAAGATGAAATAACCTCCTTTAACTCATCTGAATCCATCATATTTATAGTGGCAGTAAGCTCTTCTATCTTATTACTTAGAATATTATTTAGAGATCCCCTGACATCACTTATCGAAATCTTATTTGAACTCTCGTATTTTACGCCTTCATCTACCTCATCTCTAGCCAAGGCTATCTTAAAATGATGGAAGCTGTTCATACCAATTTTTCTACAAAATCTAGAAACTGAAGCATTGCTTGTATTGCAAGCCTCAGATAACTCTGATATCGTCATATTTAAAACTTCTATCCTATTTTCCAGGATGTACTTGGCTATTTTTTTCTCAGATTCCAAAAATCCGTCATATCCAGCCCATATCGTATCAACAACTCTTATATTTCCCATTTTTCCTCCATAAAAATCTAATTTACAAATACAATATAGAGATACCCTTGAGGTATCTCTACGATAATTCATTTTTATTGATAAATTAACTTACATAACGCCTTGAGAAGTTTTAATTTTTCCTTGCATCCGCATCGTACTTATATTCGCGGTAATAATTTAATTTCTTAATCTTGATCTTGTCCTTGTCGACATTGCCATCCTTATCTACAAAATAAGTGTATCTAACCAAGTAGTTTTCTCCATTTATATCATAGACCTTGGTTTGTTCTTCTTCTGTATCTAATACTTCTGTCTCTTTTTTATTCTCAGGCAGGATGTGATCGACTAAATCCTCCGCATACTCTTTTGAAAGTGAGTCATCTCCCCTGTAGTCAAGAGAGTATTTGTACAGTATCTGACCGTATCTCCTCTCGTCTTTAGGCTCTACATTCTCGTCTTCAGACTTTACATTGTACTTTTGCTTAACCTCATCTGAATAGTGTAGACACACTTTATCGTTTTTTCCTATGTAGTAATATGTGTCATACGCCGAAAGTTTAATAAACTTGTCTATATTGTAGTACTTCTTATCCAATAAAAAAGCGTACTCCAATTTATCTGGATCTACCCTGTCATACAATTTTACAATTTGATCATTATCAACAATTTTTTCATCTTTATTATTTTTGTTTCTTTCGTCTTTCGATATCAAAAGGACATTCTCCGGATGCTCTATAGTATTTGTCGAATCAGCAGAATTTTGTGAGTTAGAGTCCTTTTTCCCTTTTTCGTCCTTGTTCGATGAGCTTTCCTCTTTGCTGTCACCATTAGCTTCATTGCTTTTTTCTATCTTCGATTTATTGTTCGCATCGTTTTTGTCATTAGTGCTTGAATTACATGCAACTAGGGTGAAAGCCAGCGATAATGCTATCATTGTCTTTGCTGCCTTTTTAGAAAATATATAGATATCTTCTATATGAATCTTTCTTTTCATATACGCCCTCCATTAACTTATGCTATTCCCTAACTTATATTATACAATAAAAAGAGCGTGGATAGGAAAAAAGTTTTTTAAAAAAAGACCGACCTAAAGTCATGCTACTAGGTCGGCCGTTTCATCAATATATTAATCGAATTTAACTATTTATCTGTTTATTTATTATAATTTTCTAGTTACTCATATCTTCCAATAACTTTCTTGCGATGTCCTTTGCAAAATAAGTAATTATTATGTTTGCGCCCGCCCTCTTTATGCTGAGAACAGATTCAAATATGACTTCCTCTTTCATAAGTCCAGAGAGAACTGCATTTTTTATCATTGAATACTCACCACTGACATTGTAGGCAGCGATAGGCATATTGAAATTATCTCTAGCTCTTCTGATTATATCAAGATAACTTAGGGCCGGTTTAACCATAATTATGTCGGCTCCTTCTTCAATATCAATCCTACACTCTCTCATAGCCTCATCTGAGTTCGCCGGATCCATCTGATAGGTTTTTCTATCTCCAAAAGCAGGGGCTGATTCAGCTGCTTCTCTAAAAGGTCCGTAGAAATTTGAAGCATACTTTGCGCTGTATGCCATGATAGGTGTACTTTGGTATCCGTTTTCGTTTAAGACTTCTCTGATTTTTGCTATTCTGCCGTCCATCATATCAGAAGGGGCAACCATATCAGCTCCAGCCTCCACGTGGCTTAGTGCTATCTTTGCAATATACTCTATAGTCTTATCGTTGTCTACAACCCCTGAGTCAGTTAATATCCCACAATGACCGTGATCTGTGTACTGACACATACAAACGTCTGTTATTACATTTATATGAGGGTGAGTTTTTTTAATCTCCCTCACTGCCCTCTGAACTATTCCATCTTTTGAATACGCCTCGCTAGCAAAACAATCCTTGTGATTTGGAACTCCGAAAATCATTATGTGATTTATACCCAGCTTGGTAATCTCATCCATTTCCTCGCCTATCGTATCCACTGAAAACCTGTAAATTCCTGGCATTGCATCCATTTTTTGCCTTTGGTTCTCCCCTTCTACAATAAATACCGGATACACTAGTTCATCTATATGAAGTCTCGTCTCCCTTACTAGGTCCCTTATCGCCTCCGATTTTCTAAGTCTTCTTAATCTCTCTTTCATATTCTCTCCATTTCTATTTTTACTTTATTGAATTGTTTTTGTGTTATTTTTTCTTTTTCTCGCTTTTATATAACAGTTGTTTTATAGTTTTGTCGTTATTATACGACAGATGTTTTTCCTTGTTTTTCGTTTTATTGCTTTTATCTCTTAGTTGTTTTTCATTTATCTATTATCTATAATTGATTTTATCATTGAGGAAATCGTAGCCTCCTCAGCTTCTATGTCAACTTTTATGCCGAGTTCTCTTAATGTATTTGTAGTTATAGGTCCAATAGACACAGTTTTTATATCTTCTAAAAGTATCTTCTTATCCCCGATAATATCTACTAAATTTTTAACTGTAGAAGAGCTTGTAAAAATTATATAATCAAGTTCTCTTTCTAAGCTTTCTATTATCTTATTAGCATCTTTAGAGTTTAACGTAGTATGATAAAGCTCTAGCGTTTCAACCTTACATAAATCGCCCAGCCTCTTCTCTATTACCTTTCTAGAGAGATCTGAGGAAATTACGTAGATTAAATCTCCCTTATTAACCTCGTCTTCTATATCGCTTGAAAGTGATTCAGAAGTGTATTTCTGTGGTTCAATATCAGCTATAATACCGTGTTTTTCAAGAGCTTCAGACGTTACGCTTCCTATCGAACATACAGTAAGATCTGAGAAAAATCTCGAGTCGAGCCTAAGCAGTTTAAGCCTCTTAAAAAATACCTCGACCCCGTTAACAGAATTAAACACGATGTACTTTTTGTTTGACTTATTCTCCCTTATCTCGATGATTTTTTTGTCGACTTCTTTATATGATTCAAGCTCCTTTATTTTTATGGTCGGCATTTCAACAGGGTTTCCTCCAAGCTCCATAATCTGTCTAATCGTCTTACTGTTTTGAGTCCTAGATCTAGTTACCCCGATGTTCAAACCAAAAAGAGGCCTTCTTTCATAGAAATTTAGCTTGTCTTTTAAGCCTACTACCCCACCTACTACTATTAGCGTAGGAGAAGTGAGACCGTGTTTTTTTACATCTGCTTCTAGGTTTTCTAGAGTTGACACCACAGATCTTTGATTATGCCACGTTGCCCAGCTGATCAATGCAGCTGGAGTGTTTCTATCCATGCCGTTTTCTATTAGTCTTTCACTAATGTGGGATATGTTTTTAAGCCCCATTAAAAATACCAGAGTTCCTCCCATTTTAGCCAAGCCCGACCAATTTATATTGTCGTCTCCTCCGTGTTTAGGGTGACCCGTTATAACGTGAAATGAAGATGCGAAATCCCTGTGAGTTATTGGTATCCCACTATAAGAGAGGCCGCCAATCGCAGAAGTTACTCCTGGAATAACCTCAAACTCTATGCCCTCGTCGTAGATTCTCTCCGCTTCTTCCCCACCACGTCCAAAAACGTATGGATCTCCTCCTTTTAGCCTTGTGACCATCTTTCCTTCTTTAGCTTTTTTTATGATGAGTTCATTTATATCATCTTGTGGAACGATGTGAACGGACGCCTTTTTCCCGACGTATATAAGCTCACAACCATCCTTAGTTTCCCTTAGAAACTCTTCATTAGCAAGTCTATCATAGATTACAACGTCGGACTTTCTTAAAACCTCAAGACCTTTTATAGTCATAAGCCCAAAATCTCCAGGACCTGCTCCAACGAGATAGACCTTTCCATATTTATTTCTATCCATATTTTTTTCCTCTTTAAATTTATCTATAATTTCATCAGCAAGACGGTGTCCCAAATTTTTTGCTTGGGTTCTCTTATTTACATCTTGACTGTATTTTTCTTCAATTTCTCTGTAGACTAGCGTATCTCCATTTTCAGATCCGTAAACGCCGGTGATTTTAAAACCGTCATCTAAAACCTCGCAATAAGATCCCATTGGAATATGGCAGCTTCCGTCTATTCCTTTCATAAATGCCCTCTCAGCAGTTGAGCTCAAATGGGAAACCTCATCAGAAATCGAATTAACTATATCTTCAATCTCCTTATCCTCGACCCTTATCTGAATTGCCAGTGCACCTTGGCCAGGAGATGGAATTACCTTATCTACGCCTAGGTACTCACCTATAATATCCTCGAGACCTAGTCTCTTGACACCAGCTGCAGCAATGATTACTCCATCAAGCCCCTCTTTTTTTATCTTATCTATCCTAGTCCTAATATTTCCCCTGATGCTTACAAACTCAGCTTTTGGTAAAATTTCTGCTAGCTGATATGCCCTCCTCTTGCTACCGGTTCCAATTCTCGCATTTTCCGGTAGTTCATCGATGGAATTAATCCCATCTCTAAACACTAACACATCTCTCGGATCTTCCCTGAGAGGAATATCGCATATTTTAAGACCCTCGACATCATATGAAGGCATATCCTTAAGTGAGTGAATCGCCATGTCGATTTTCCCGTGTAGTAATCGGTCCTCAATTTCCTTGACAAATACACCCTTTCCGCCTATTTTTTCTATTGACTTGTATAAAATTTTATCTCCCTTTGTCTTTATTACCTCAATTTCAAACTCGATTTTAGGATACTTTTCCTTTATCCTGTCAATCACCCACTGAGTTTGACTTAAAGCAAGTTCGGAACCTCGGGTACCTACTACTAACTTCATTAAAATACCTCTAATCTACCGTGTTGAAATTTTTGTTAATTATTATAGTCGAAAAATATGAAAGCTTCTCTGACCTATTTACCTCTCCAAGATCTCTGTACACAATTTCATCCTCATGAGATGAGTTTACTACCATCAGCGCATTTTTTAGAAGTTTTTGTTCCTCTAAAAACTCATAAATCTCGCCAAAGTTTTTATATACTTTCATCAAAACCACTGAGCTATAATTTTTTATAGCTTCCTTGACATCTGACATATCCATATTGCACGGAACTATGATAAGCTCCTCATCATCTACAACCAATGGATAGTTTTCCTTTGATGCTATATTAGAAAAAGAAGAAATCCCTGGTATGGTTACAGTTTCTATCTTTCCTCTGAGCCTCTCGAAAAGGTATATATAAGTGCTGTAAATCATTGGATCTCCAAGTGTAATAAACCCTACTTCATTTCCTTTTTCGACGTCTTTAACTATCTCACTAGAGATCTCATCCCATGCCTTAGACTTTATATCGACGTCTTTAACCATGGGAAAATGCCTCTCTTTTATCTCTAGATCATCTTTTAAATACTCCTTGACAATACTTAAGGCGAGACTATCCCCGCCTTTTTTTGATTGTGGAGCATAAAGTATGTCTAGTTTTCCCAGGACCTCGACAGCGCCTACTGTCAGGAGCTTTGGATCTCCCGGCCCCGTTCCTATACCGTAAAACTTCGCCATATTTTCTCCTTATTCACTTAAACTAAGCCTTTTGAATTTTTTACAATTATATCTTGGATACTGCCAAGTTCTCCAAGTCCAATCAAAACCTCATCAGTTTCTATACCGTTTCTATTTAAGGTGTTTTTCCAAGAATCTTCGTCTTCTCCTATCATGTCCTCTTTGACGTGTAATCCGCAAACCAACATAAACGGAACTAGATTTACCCTAGTTACCCCATCATTTTTTAGTTCTTTTAAGATATCGTCTATGGTTCTCTCTCCCTCGACGCTCCCAACGTATACGGAATTTGAAAGCCCTCTGAGATTTGACTCGACCTCTTCATAAGCCTTGTCTTCCCTGTGATCAGTTCCATGGCCCATAAACACCGTCGGTTTAGATTTTAGCACGTCTTTAATATCTGAGTCTATTGCATTTGCAACAGACATTATATTTTTCTCGCCACCTAATAGAGCCCTTCCCAAAAATACCTTTTTAAATTTATCTCTGTACTCATCAAGTGTTTTTACAATTTTTTCGTACTCTATCGCCTCTAGGAGAAACGTTGTTTGAACTAAAACATCCTCATAACCTCCGTCTGCGATTTTTATTAGAGCCTCTTCAAAATTATCGATGCTCTCTCCCCTTTTTCTAAGCTTTGCAATTATCCTAGGAGAGGTATAGCATCTAAAAAAATCCCTGTCCTCGTGATTTGATTTTAATTTTTCTTCGGTTGGTATTATCGTCTTTGAGACGGTCTCCTTGACAGAAGTTCCGAAACTTACGACGAGTAGTGCTTTTTTCATAGCATCCTCCTATCTGTGTTTCTTTATCTGTTTTTTATTCTTACTACTTTATCTAATTTTATATCTTTATCAAAGTTTTTTATCTATTTTCCTTGACAAACTCCCTTAAATCTTCATAATTATCTACCATTCTTGGATAATCTATCTTTGGTCTATCAATTATTACCGCATCTATTCCAAGCATAGTACAGGCTTCGACCTTTTCTATAAATCCGCCGCTAGCTCCACTTTCCTTGGTAACAAGCACATCACAGTCGAAGTGATTTAACATACCCATATTTAATTCCGTACTGTAAGGTCCCTGCATTGCCACTATATTGCTATAGCTTATTCCGAGGTCAGTACACTTCTCTATTATACTAGGAGATGGTATAACCCTTGCGAAAATTTCCTTATCTACTAGCTCCTTACAAAATAGCTCGAGGTTGTTGCTGCCCGTACCTAAAAATACCCTCTTTAAATCCTTTCTAGAATTTAAAAACTCTACGGCAGCAGGATAGTCCTCAACTAGATGTAAATTATCGTGAACGGCATACTCGATAAGTCTAGCTCTCTCAAACCTCATGTACTTAGCTCCCGTATTCTCGCATGCGTCGATAACATTTTTTGATACCTCTACAGCATATGGGTGAGTCATGTCAAGAACTAGGTCTATATCATTATCCGTGATATATTTTTCGATACCTATCTCGTCCATCCTTTTAGCAACGATGTTCTTAGCATAAGGCTTTGCTAGATTTTCGCCGTAGTCAGTCGCAACGCTCAGCACGTAATCCTCGCCCATATCGTTGAGTATTTCTGCAAATTCCAAACTATCTGATGTTCCACCAAAAATTAGTATCATTGTACAGCCCCCTTAATAATTTTACAGTTAAAGTTTGTAACCCCTTGGTGTGATGATCTTACCATCATTAATATAACTCGTCTTATTCCCAACTATGATGACTGTCCTCATATCTATGTCATCGTAGTCGATATTATCCAGTGTAGTAGTGTATACGACTTGATTTTCCCTATATGCGTCTTTTACAATACCCACCGGTGTGTTGCCGTCTTTGTGCTTAAGCATCAACTCAACAGCCCTAGGTAGTTGTCTTACCCTAGTCTTACTTCTCGGATTATATAGGCAAATCACCATATCCGCCTCACTGGAAAGCTCTATTCTTTTCTCAATCAAATCCCAAGGAGTGAGTAAGTCGCTTAAGCTTATGGTGGCGTAATCGTGCATTATTGGCGCGCCTAATAGAGCAGCCGCTGCAACACTCGATGTAACGCCTGGTACCACCTCAATTTTTCCTCTGTATTTTAATTTTTCGGCAAGCTCGTAAACAAGTCCTGCCATACCATATATACCTGAATCTCCCGAACTCACAATGCTGACTATGCTATTTGGATTTTCAAGTGAGAGCTCGATTGCCCTAGTACACCTCTCAACCTCCTTAGTCATGCCAGTAGACACGACCTTTTTATCAGCTATAAGCTCTGAAATCAGGTCTAGGTAAGTTTTGTAACCTACGATAATATCTGAGTCTTTAATAATTTTTTCTGCCTCGACTGTCATAGCTAACCTATCTCCAGGCCCAATTCCGACTACGTAAATCATAAGTCCTTCCTTTCTATTGTATCACATATTCCAAGTGCTAATACTATACCTTTAAATTTTGTTGGGTCACAAATCATCCCCTTGTCAGAAGCCGCGAAACACGAAGCTCCAGAAACCGATGATACCCCGACTTTTTCCCTAACGAAATCACTGCCTCTAAACAATCCGTCAAATTTTTGAAGCTCTTCTTTAGAGTAGGTCCTAAAGCCCACGCCGATCTCTTCAGACAGTTCTATAATCGCCTTTTCATCAGATTTAATATCTATGCTCGTAAATAAACCAATGGATTCAAAAGCTAGGTCGTTTGAGACTAGTATTTCAGAGATTGCTTTTTTTAGATCAGTGATGCTCGTGTCTCTCCTGCAACCAATTCCTACGACAACATCCCTCGGGTATACGTGTAGGGTATTTTTAAATCCACTTGAATCAACCTTATGAACACTCTGTTTATTTGATACTACAACCAAGTAATTTTCATAAGCTTTATCTTGGATAATCTCTTCTACCTCGCCTTTACCTATTACAATCATGCCCCTAGTATCAATCTTATATCCGTCGTTAATTATGTATACACGCTTCTTTTTTGAAATAAGAGCTGAATTAATAAGTTTTATTATATATCTAATATCTTTGGAAGATAATTTATAAGTATTAACGAGTTTTTCTTCTTCTAGTATCAACCTCGCATTTAACCTCTTCATTATTAAATCTATTGACGTCTTTTTATTTACATCGGTAGCAGTCGTGACGACAGGAATAGCTCCAATTACAGACGCCACTTTTTTTGAAAGTGCATTGGCTCCACCTAGATGACCGCTCAAAAGACTTATGGCAAAATTTTCTCCGTCGTCAACTACCACAACTCCGGGATCCTTTAGTTTATCTGATACGTGAGGGGAAATAAATCTGACAGCTATCCCTACAGCGGACACAAATATTATATAATCATACTTAGAAAAAATATCTCCCATCATCTTTGAGTTATTCTTTCTGTCATTGAATATATCAACCTTGAAAGTCGCATTTAAACTTAAATAAGATTTATCTTTATCAAACTCGTTTTTATCAAGTTTGTCTTTACCAAGTTTAGTTTTATCAAATTTGACCTTATCATTTTTCCCTGTATAATCAAATTCACTCTTTAGCTTGTCTGCTATTTTCTCTCCGTTATCCGTAAAAGTTATAATTGCGATAGTCTCTATCTTAAACACCACCTTATTTTCCTCTTCGGTATTCAGTTTCAAAGAATTTATCGTATAATTTCGAGTAGTTAAATGATTTTCCTAAAAAGTCGCCCACCATTATGAGAGCAGTCTTGTTTATACCCTCTTTTTTTACTCTTTCAACTATATTTTCTAGAGTGCCCCTGACTATTTTTTGATCCTCCCACGTAGCCTTGTAAATTACTAGAGCTGGAGTATCTGATGGATATCCTCCGTCTAAGAGCTCTTTTTGTACTCCTTCAATCATCGAAGCCGATAAAAATATTACCATCGACGTCCTGTGAGAGGCAAAACTCTTTAAACTTTCCAGCTTAGACACTGGTGTTCTTCCCTCCATACGAGTAATTATAAGGGATTGAGATATTTCCGGAACGGTGTACTCCACTTTCAACTCTGAAGCTGCCCCTAAAAAAGAGCTTACCCCCGGCACACATTCATACCCTATATTGAGTTTATCGAGCTCTTCAGTTTGCTCGCGGATTGATCCGTAAATAGACATATCTCCCGTGTGAAGCCTGACTACAAATTTATTTTGCCTTACCGAATCTCTCATCACAGCAATTATTTCATCTAAATCCATATAGGCGCTGTTGTAAATCTCAGCCCCCTCCTTAGTATAATCGAGAAGCTCAGGATTTACTAAACTGCCCGCGTAAATTACTACATCGGCCTCGCTCAAACACTTATGCCCCCTGAGCGTAATTAAATCCGGCGCACCTGGACCGGCACCGACAAAATATACTAATTCTTTATTTAATTGCATAAGTCATCCTTTCTATTTTTCTTTTGTCTTTATTCCTAAATTGATACTTTAATTGAAATCTTTAATTGCAATAAGAATTGCAATAACAAATTTCAATAACAAATTGAACATTTTTTATTATTTCTGCCATTGGTTTGTCTACTTTCTTGCAGATATAATAAAAATAGGATTTTGCGGTTTAAAATACTCTCCCTTTCCTAGAGTAGAAAGCACATTTACGCTTAGCTGCAAAACCTCTACCTCGCTAAAACCAACTTCTTTAAAAAAATTGTAGGCTTGATTGAAGGTGTCGTTAATGATAAAGTTAGCTACAACCCTACCGCCTGGCTTTAGAATTGTCCTTGTCCATGAAATTATCTCTTTGAGATTTCCCCCAGTTCCTCCGATAAAAACCGCATCAAAAGAATCTTTTTGATCATTATCAATTTTGTTTGTACTTTTGTCAATATTTGCATCAACCTCTTTGCTTGTATACGCATAATCATCTGTTTTTGCCTGTTTATTTGTATCAACTTTTACCTGTTTATTTATATCAACATTTTCGTTAATTTCAACCTCTTTGGTTGTATCGAAATTATCTAGGGGTGCCTTTCCCTTAAAGAAACAGATATTGTTAAGCTTAAACTTCTCAATATTTTTCTTTAGGAGTTTCTCCGCTCGCGGGTCATCATCAATTGAATAAACCTTTAGATTTTCATTCATAACAGCTGCTTCAACACTCACGCTCCCAGTTCCCGAACCAATGTCAAGAAATTTCTCAGCCCTCAATATATCCAATTTTGACAAGGCGATCGCCCTTACCTCTTCCTTTGTAATAGGTACGTCCACCGTAATAAACTCGCTGTTTTTCATCTATTTATCTCCTGATTTTCCATCTATTTATAGTTTAGCAATCTACCTAGCAATTTTTATTTATTACTTTGTTTGCTTTACTCTTTTGTTTCTTACATATTTTGCTAAAATCTATCCTTTATAATATCTTTCCTGATACTTACCTAATAAAAATAACTGATGTAAGAGGAGAAAACTCCATTTCGCTAGCTTCTTTTAAACTTAGCTTATGTATCTTCTCTTCCTTAGAAGCTAGGTTCTCTCCCACGATAACAGTCCGATGGTCTCCGAGCTCTTCAAGTTTTGATGATATCTTTGATACCGAGTAATTAAGATCCGTCACCATCGCAACCTTATCCATTGAAATTATCTTATAAAAATCCGGAACTTTTCCATGTCCGCTCGTTATATACACGTCGTTCATACTTATCTTCGCCTTAGAAAAAAGATATTGAACTGCACTTATTCCTGGTCTGATATTTACAAACTCCTCGTCAAAGTTTCTTAGTATAAAATTACTTATTCCATATAGAGAGGGATCGCCTGAAGCAACTACGACAATATTTTTGTCCATTCTCGCTCCAATAAATGCCTTAACACTTTCAAGGTCCTTTGTAATAAAGCAAAGTTCTACATCATCATTTAATATATCTTTGATTTCCTCTATATTTCTCCTGCCGCCGACAATAGCGTCCGCCGCACCAATCACTTCCCTCACTTCGAAAGTCATCAAGTTAACATAACCCGGGCCAATGCCAACGACCTCTATCATAAATAACCTCCATAACCAAATTTATAATTTTTAGATCATTTCATTATCTGAAACCCCTAAAAGTCTGCCGTCAAGACTAAATAGGGCAACATACATATCGATATTTTCATCTCTCATATGTTCCTTTGACCTCTTGACGCATTTTCTAGCCAAGATATTATATACTTCCCCATATCCTTCATTCAATATCATGTCTACGGATTCATCTGTTGTACGAGTTTTTTCGACTTTTTTTAGAAGTTCAGTTGGTGCTCCCATCAGAGCTAGGTTGGCGATTAAAATCTCGTTTCTTGCATCGCTAACCCTTGAGTGTGTATGAAAAATTCCTCCTGCAACCTTTACGAGCTTTCCAATATGACCTACCAAAAAAATCTTTTTAAAACCGAGTCTCTTAGCCTCCATCAACATATATCCGACAAAATTCGATATTTTTACTATGTCTTCCCCATTTATATGAAACCTGTCTATTAAAAAAGCAGTTCCGTGATTTCCCGGAGCCAGGTAGGCAGTGCTCATCCCCTTATTTTTTTGCATCTCGAGTTCAATTGACAGGGTCTTCTTCCAACCTTCCTCGCTCATAGGCTCAACAATTCCAGTCGTCCCAATAATTGATATGCCTCCAATAATTCCTAGCTTTTCATTAAAAGTCTTTTTTGCAATCTCTTCTCCCTTTGGAGCGGATATCTCGACTACTATGGTTTTATTGGCGAGTTTTTCTGATTTCAGATTATTTTCTTTATTAATTTTCAGCCTAGCTTCTTTGTCACCTTCAAAATCATCTTCTTTATTGATTTTCAGCCTAGTTTTTTTGTTAGATTCAAACTCATCTTCTTTATTGATTTCCAAGCTATCTTTATTAATTTCCAAACTACCTATACTATCGACTGCCTGAGAATCATCGTACTTTTCTATCAGCCTTTTGACTTCATTTATTATCATCTCTCTGGGAACGGGGTTTATCGCCGGCTTTCCAACTTCACAACCGAGCCCACTTCTAGAAGCTACTCCAATGCCTACTCCAGATGTAATCAAGACCCTTACATTTTTTAGCTCGTATTTGTATGAGCCGTTTTTAGCTAGACCTATAGAAATATCAGAATTACTTGTAAAATCTCCATTGTCAAAAATCATTACACGAGAAACTATCTCCATATTATTTGTCGCGTCAATATCGTCTCCTCCATCTTTAATAACGGTAGAGCTACACCAATTTTCTCCCATTTCAAAGTCAAACACCTCAATATCTATGACTTCTTTTTTAGGTAGGGTTAGCCTGACTATATCCGGAACCTCTTTAAATAGGAGCCCCCTAAGAGCTGCAGAGGTTGCCGCCGCCGCACAACTTCCAGTAGTATATCCCCTTTTATATTTTTTCCCGTCTACGATTACGTATTTATCCATTTATATTTTTCCCATCTACAACTACGTATTTATCCATGGCAAAATTGCTTTTTATCTATTCTACATTACCTATATTATTCTACAATATCTATATTATTCTACATTACCTATATTATATAAAAAGGCGTTAATTATAGCAGCTGCTAAATTGCTTCCTCCCTTTCTTCCCCTTGAAAGAATATAATCTAGGTCAGTCTTCTCTAGCTCGGCCTTTGACTCAGCCGCTCCTACAAATCCAACTGGAACACCAATTACCGCCTCGAATTTTTCTCCCTTTGGATCCAACTCCATCAACCTAAAAAGGGCAGTAGGTGCATTTCCAAATACGAATATCTTTTTTCTCTTATCTTCCAAAGCTATCTCAACAGCCGCCATCGACCTAGTGATACCCTTTTTTTCAGCTAGTTCAAAAGTTCTCTCATCGGAAACTAAACAAACTACCTCACCGCCAAAAGATGAGAGTTTTCTCTTGTTTATACCGCTCATAATCATAGTCGTGTCGGTGTAAATTATAGCTCCGTCTTTAATTGCATTAGATATTTTTTCTATCGCCCCGTCACTTATTTTTAAGATGTTTAAGTAATCGAAGTCGGCAGTCGTATGAATTGCCCTTTTTATTATCATCTCCTCCATAAATGACTTAAACCTGTAGTCGGGATAATCCTCTTTAATAATTCCCGAGATAATATCAAAGCTACCCATCTCTATCTTTTTAGGATTTTTAATGTACTCCATAATTCCTCCTCGATTCCTCCTCGCATAACTATATCTGTAATTTATTTAAATCAAAGTAGTCCTATATATTTTTTTATAGTATTTATCGATCCCAAGTTTCTTAATATCCCTAATCAACTCGGTTTCATCGTCTTTTCTATCTATTAATACCGCGACGGCCGTACCTGTATGAGCGATGTTTACGCCATAAAATCCGTGCTTTTCAGATAGTTTAATAATATCCTCAAGAAACGGTTTAGGCATTATCTTCTCATTTTCTCTAGCGCTTATTACGGCTGCCCTGCCTATTTTTTGTAGATCTTCTTCCCTAATACCCTCATCTAAAAGTTCAAAGGCATGTTTTAAATTATTTCTAGACATCTCCCTAATGATCTTGTAATCCTTAGACTCCTTAAGTTCAACGGTATTTAGGGTTTCATCCGGCTCTAATACTATAATATCAAGCCTTTCTTTAAGAAAATCACAGGGTCCGTAGTCTTTAACCACCTTTCCCTCATTTGTATTAAAAAGGCAAAAACCATCTAGGTGAACAGGATCAGTAGGCTCGATCTTTACCGCTATATCCAACATTTGCCCGTCATCTATTTTAATATCATACAGGGAGTACATATTTTTCAATGTTGTGATTATATCAGCTGAAGATGAGGACATTCCCTTTCCGTGTTTTATCTCAGAATTATACTCCACTGTAATCTTTCTAATCTCTGAATGAGCTATTGAATAGTATTTCAAAAACTCCCTGATTGCCATCTGTACCTTTGGGGGTTGATTTCTATCCTCTATCCCAACAGCGTACCTTCTCATTGTAATCTCGCTTTTCTTAGGTATCCTATATATAAATTCGCACTCACCATCTCCGTAAAGCCCCTGTACAACCTCTCCCAAACTGCCATAAGTAGAGTTTCTTGTTTCGCGTAGGAGGAGTTTTTCCATAAGACAGTGTATGTATTCAGTAGTGTCTCTCAAAGCATCGATGACCCTGTCATTATCCTCTCTTGATTTTATAGCTATTCTAAAGTACTTGTCTCCCATAGCAAAACTCTCACAGTTTCTGATAAGTATATTATGAGATTTAAACATCTCATCTTTTAGATCGGCAGAGTTTAAAAAATTACTCTCAATCTTACAGAGTATGAAATTTGTCTCACTTTTCTCAGCGCTAATAAATCTCAACTCTTTCAATCTATCGTATACCCTCAAATTCTCTTCCCTATAGTATTTTTTCGTTCGCATAACGAAGTCCTCATCTGTAAAAGCAGCCTTACACATTGTGTTTGCAAATTCATTCACGCTCCACGGCTCTTTAATCTCGTACATAGCCTTCATCAGCTTTTTATTAGAGCATACCCCGTATCCAAACCTGATCCCCGGCATTCCAAAAAACTTGGTGACAGCTCTGATGACGATTAGGTTTTCGTAGTCTTCAACTTGTTTAATCAAGGAGTATTTATCTTCATCAGAAGAAAATTCGATAAAGGTCTCATCAACTATAACCGTCTTGTAATTAAGTTTCATAAGGTCCATAATCTCTTCTAAATCCCTTAGCTTACCATCTGGGTTGTTGGGATTACAGATGACCAAGGTGTCAAAGTTATCCAGGTTTTTTAATACTTCCGCATAGTCAAAACCAATCTTGACAACTTTTTTAGAAAATATCCTGCACGCCCTCTCGTATTCGGAAAAAGTAGGGGATAGTATGCCAACCCTGTCGCCCTTGGCAGCTCTAATGGCGAGGTAGATAATCTCAGTTGCCCCATTGCCGGGTATTATGTAATTTCTCTTGGTGTGTATATAATCGCAGACCGCCTGTCTGAGTGAGGTATAAGCGGTGTCTGGGTAACTTCCCATTCTTTTTGCCGCCCTCTTAGCAGCCTTCAAAGCCTTCTCGGGTGCATCGGGATTAATATTGGTGCTGTAATCTAAAATTTCGGATGGCTTTTTATTGAATCTTCTACACATTTCACGGATATCTCCCCCATGAACTCCTAATAAAGTCTTTCCCATACTTCCTCCTGTCTATGTCCTATCTATGTCCTAAAAAATATACAATATAATAATTTATATAATGCCAAAAAGTATTTAAGTTGTTACTTCAATTTATATAGTACAAAGAATATTTAAGTTGTTAATTAAATTTATAAATACTAAAAAATAATATAACCGCTGTAAAAAATATTAAATTTACTAAGCTTGAGGCATACATAAGCCTAATTGCCTCTTTTATTATTTTAAAGTCAATTTTTCTTTCGTCCTCTCCAATGGTCGGCTTGTAAACCATCTTGCCAAAGTATATGTGACTTCCCCCAAGCCTTATTTTTAAAATACCGGAAAAAGCGGATTCAGAGTAAGCACAGTTGGGGCTTGTGTGATTTCTCCTATCCCTTAAAAACACCCTTATTCCATTTCTTCTAGTTATAATCCCCGTCAAAATAATCAAAATACTTCCTATCCTTGCAGGGATAAAGTTAAATACGTCGTCGGTCTTTGCAGAAAATCTCCCGAGTAATATGTATTTTTCATTTTTATAGCCCACCATAGAATCAAGTGTGTTTACGGCTTTGAAAACCAAGGCTAGTACAGGTGCGAAACTTAAGTAAAAAGACTCCGTAAAATTATTATATCCTATATTTTTACTCAAAGGATCCATAAAACTATGGTATCCTATGTTTTTACTTATAAAAATACATGAAATTCCCATACCTAAGGTCGCATAAAATAAGGGTGACACGAAACCATCGATTAGATTTTCCGATAGAGTTTCGACTGCCGCCCTAATTATTTCATTTTCAGAAAGAACGCTCGTATCCCTTCCAACTACCCTTTGAAGCCTCGTCCTAGCATAATCTATATTCCTGATTGAAAGAGCCTTATAAACTTCTTTTACCTCATCGCCCAGACATCTGTTTGAAAAAGAAGTCCAGATTATAAGGCTAGATAGTAGGATTTTTAGCCAAGTCAGCTTTAAAATACCGGCTATGATTATATATGCTGCTCCCGTAAAAATCCCAGTCACGCCGACTGTTGTCAAAGTTAGCAAAACACCTTGAAAATACTTACCCTTACTAAGACCTCCTAGAAAACGCTCAAGTCTATTTATAAGCTTTCCTATTAATATAACTGGATGGTATAGCCAAGATGGGTCTCCCAAAATCAAATCCATTACATAGGCGATAACTATGGGGAGAACAAATAGAGAAATCCCCATCGCTAAACCTCCTCAAAGCGTCTAAGAATATTTACAAGCATATTTAAATTATTAAAAAAATGAGTGTGGATGTAAGTTGCCAGTGTATTTTTCTTAGAGTATCCGCCTTCCCAGCTCTTAACCACCTTTTCATCTCTTATTTTAACAATATCAAAGGCAGGCTCCATTTCAGTCTCAAAAACCGAGTAATGAAATTCATGCCCCCTAATTTGTTCGCCTTTTAGTGCTATGAGGGTATCTTCCTTTGCCGTCGCCGTACAATATCCAAACCTCTTTAACCTCTCTGTCATAAAGCTTTTTCCCTCATAAAAGCCTACCATCTCGTACTCATTTCCTTCTAGATCGGTAATGCTCTTACCTAGATACATAATTCCTCCGCACTCAGCATAAACGACCAAACCTCTTTCGCACTCCTCTTTGATAGACTCCCTCATCGACTTGTTCTCGTATAATTCCTTGGCAAAAACCTCCGGAAATCCCCCACCAATGTAGAGTAGATCCACGTCGGGTAATTTCTCATCTTCAAGGGGACTAAAAAACACAAGCTCAAGCCCTATGCTCTTAAGAAGCTCTAAATTTTCTTGATAATAGAAGTTAAATGCCTTGTCAAAAGCAATACCTACCTTCTTTCCCTTTGCTAGGCTCCTAATCTCAAAATCCTCGGTAAACATACTAAGCTCAAATGCACTTTCCAAGGCCTCGCTTTCAGAAAGCTCAAATATTCTATCCACATCTATAGTTTCAATAACCCTGTCAGTAAGCTCATCCAATCCTTCTCTGAATATTTCATTCTCATAGACTGGAATTAAGCCTAGGTGTCTTGATTTTACGCTAAAGGCGTCTACTGGTGGCAGATATCCTAGAACTTCAACCCCACAATATCTCTCAATGCTCTCCTTAACTAGCTCGTAGTGGTTTTGAGATTTTATATTGTTGGCAATTACCCCAACTATCATAACGTCCTTGTCAAGCTCTACAAAACCCTTGACCATTGCCGCCGCAGAAGCAATTTGAGCCTTAGCGTCGATCACCAAGATTACGGGAAGCTTAAGAACTTTTGAAACGTATGAAGAAGTAGAGTTGTCGATATCCGTTCCAAGTCCATCATATAGGCCCATTACTCCCTCGACAACAGAAATATCACAATCCTTTGAAGCTTTTTTCACAACGAACTTCATCTGTTCCTCATCGAGCATATATGAATCTAGATTTCTTGAATTTCTACCCGTAACATAATCATGATAAGATGGGTCGATGTAATCCGGCCCCACCTTATAGGGCTGAACCTCATATCCTTTTTTCTTTAAGGCGCTCATAATCCCAAGGGTTAGGGTGGTTTTACCCACGCCGCTGTGAGTACCTGATATCATTATTTTTTTCATAACTTCCTCCTAGTCTCGTCCAAGTCCAAGATTTTTAAAATCTCATTAATATCTATGTATTTTTCTACATAAAATGCCAACTTTTCGAATTGGCCGTCCTTGTAATCGCTATAAGTCTGATGTTTATCGCCAAAATGCGTCATATCAACTTCGCCATACTTGTCTTTTATGATATTATATATCAAAATTTCGCGAATGTCGTCATTTTCAAATAATCCGTGAATGTAAGTTCCAAATGCATTTTTTTCTTTGCTAACTTGAAATAACAAATCCTCATCTTTCCCTGTAGCAAAAGATCTTCCCATATGAATTTCGTAGCCTGAAATCTCATTACTCTCGCTTAGTGGGACCTCTTTATTATCGCTTAGTGGGACCTCTTTATTATAACTTACTGAAATTCTATCTTTTATTTCAAAAACTTCCTTAATTCTATCTTTTATTTCAGAAACTTCCTTTTTATCGCTTACTAAAGTATTTTCTTCGCAACTTATAAAACCTCTATTTTGACCTCTTTTAGCAAGCCCTGAAAATCCAATAAAATCTTCCATTCCATCTATTTGGTATTTTCTACTCTTTAACTTCTTTGTTTGGAAAAATTCAGTATTTATATCTAATATGCCCAGGCCGTCAGTCTGTTTGACTGTACTCTCAGCCCCGCCCAAATCGATTATCTTCTCGCCGAGCATTTGAAAACCACCACATATACCTATTATCATTTCGCCTTTTGAATTCTTCTTTTTTATAATCTCATCAATGCCTTTTTCTTTTAGTACCTCTAGGTCTTCGATAGTGCTCTTACTGCCTGGAATTATTGTAAGATCGGCATTTTCTATAAAATCAGCGTCTAGTGTATACCTAAGATTAACCCTAGGGTCTACCTCGAGCGGACTAAAGTCTGTAAAATTTGAAATATAGGGTAGTCTTAAGACTGCAATATCTATATATTGACCTATCCCTGATTGATTGTGTACATCTTGTGTTCCTGTATCTGATTTTGATGGGCTAATCTTTGATTTATCGAGATCTACCGAATCCTCTCCCTCCAAATCAATATCCAAAAATGGCATTACCCCAAGCACCTTTAATCCTGTAATCCTCTCAATATCAGAAACTCCATCGTCAAAGCTACCGTCTTTTCCTCTAAATTTATTTATGATAACCCCTTTAACTCTTTTTTTCTCATCATCTCTCATAAGCCAATACGTACCGGCAATTGAGGCGAATACCCCTCCCCTGTCGATATCAGCTACGAGAATAACAGGACAGTCGGCAATCTCTGCCATGCCCATATTTGAGATATCACCATCTCTTAAATTTACCTCGTATGCAGACCCCGCTCCTTCAAGAATTACAGCATCACAGCTATTTTCGATATTGCCAAGCGAAGAAATGATTACGTCAACAAGATCCGCCCTCTTTTTTCTATAGCTTAAAGCCTCGTAATAACCGACTGCCTTGCCTTTTACGATAAGCTGAGAACCCCTGTTTTTTGACGGTTTCAAAAGTATTGGATTCATATTTATATTCGGTTTTTTTCTAGCAGCTTCTGCCTGCATAGCCTGAGACCTGCCCATCTCTTCTCCGTCAGAAGTAACAAAAGAATTTAGCGCCATATTTTGAGATTTAAATGGGCTAACACTAAATCCCATATTTGAAAGAACTCTCAAAATTCCAGCTGTTATAGTACTTTTTCCGGATCCCGACTGAGTGCCTAGAATCATTAACTTCTTTGACATGCCTTACCTCTTAGCGTCCAATATACTGATTGTATATCCTAATCTTCAAAAATCCATCGTCATCTATGATCTGAGTCATACATATATTCTCAGGGAAAAACCTCCAGTGTGCCCTAACATCGTCACATACGATATAGCTCATAACATTCTTTATAAAGCCTCCGTGAGTTCCGATTACGACTGTCTCTCCATCTTTAGTTTCCTCAACTATCTTCTTAAAAGCATCCCTGTGCCTGTTGTATGCCATTTGCATGCTCTCACCATTTGGAAACTTGTAATTTTCTCTGAGTTTTTTCGTATTTTCATAAAACTCAGGTTCCTTAGCTAAAATCTCCTCTATTGTAAATGTCTCATAATCTCCGAAATCAGCCTCGTTAACCCCAGGATTCACAATGGGTTTAATCCCCTTTTGATCGATGAGCGGCTGAACTGTCTGAACTGTTCTACTTAGCTCTGAAACGTAAATCTTGTCGACATCAATATCCTTAAAGAAATCTGCAACTCCCTCTACCTTTGGAAATGAATCCTCAGATATTGGGATATCCGTTATTCCGGTAAACCTCATCTCCTTATTGTGGTCCGTCTGAGCGTGCCTAATCAAATAAAAATTTTTCATACCTTCTCCTTTTTTAAAAATACTATTATTATCTATCCTACTTAATTAATTTGTTTTGCTTTATCTAAATATGATTAAATGCTACAAA
>JASBZE010000016.1 GCA_029983575.1 Peptostreptococcaceae bacterium | reverse complement strand
TATTATATACTATATCAGGAGGGGCATACACAAAATATTTTACAGACTCAAATTTATACAACCATTATTTATGACAAAGGTCATATATTTTTTTCTTAGCTTTTATATAATACCTTTCATCGAGTATTTCCTGAATTATTATATCGTCGCCATTTCTTTTTATAGCTTGACCCTTGCCTAAGATTTCGTCAAGCACATTTAAAATCGCATCTCTACCAATGATTTTTTCTGCAGCCTTAAAAAATTCAAAATCGCTGATTCCGTAGTAGAGGTTTCTTTCCCTCATACTTTTAACAGGGGCAAGATCCTTGCCAGGGTACACAAAAAACATATCCCCAGCTGCCCATTTATAATCTTTATATCTCACGTCCTCATATGGATCTTCAGTATAAATTGCGTATGCCCATCTTAAAAATCCTTTAAACCCGAAATAATATGTGTACCATCCCACTAACCTTGATTCCATTAAATCACTTTTAATAAAGGTATTTAAGGTTTGAGGGAAACAACAGCTATACCATGTCATATTTGCGGCGTTTTCAGCTATCTTACCTGTAAGTCTATTGCCACCGCAGAATCTAGACATAACTTTTGAATTAAGAGAGTAGCTATTCATCGGAGGAGTGACCTGATCCCAAACGTCGTCGTTGATTAATGCGTATTTATATTCTATATCTCTTCCAGCGCATTCTCTCAAGAAATCTTCGTAATCTCTAAAAAATTCACCTGTAGAAGGCTGATCACCAAATACATAAATCTGTCTGTCAGAGTATTTTTCATAAATGTGATTAAATACAGCGCTTAAATATGTCTTTAAATCCGCTCTATTGTCGATAAATTTATATATATTTTCATCTTCGTCAAAGTATTCGACCCTCATTGGATCTACGTAATCCTTTACTGGCGAACCAAAATCTATCCTATCCCAATTACCGATAAGCCCAAAAAGATTTATCTCTTTGTCTATACCGTGCTTTCTACATATATCCATATAAGTATCCAGTGGTGTAAAATCGATTTTAAACTCCCCGTTTTTCTTTCTGAGACCGACCATTTTGTATTCATAAAGCCTTGAAGGATTTTTTTCTACTTCATAGCATTTTTGACCTGCCCAAGGCATATCGGTAAGAACAATTGTAGAAACTCTCTGACCTAGTTCTGCCATACCCTCGATATAGCTATCTATAATTTGATAGTGTGCTTTTGAAAAAAAGTCTACATCGTAGTACCTTGCCCAAGAAGTGGGGTGTTGCCAAAGGTCTAAAAAGAAACTTCCGTCTTTTGGACTTGGAAAATTAAAATCTGACAAGGTTATAGGGAGATATTGTGTCTCAATTAACCTTTCATCATCGTAAGAATTTGAAGAATATACCCTTACTTCAATTTTTCCATTAGAGTCACCATTGGCTTTTGGGTGATTAGAGTTAAGCTCTGTATCAGAGTCACTAGGACTTTTTGAGGGATTGGATTTAGTTTCTAAACTAGATTTCTCAAACTCCAACTCACAGAATATGTAGAAGTCTTCATCGTAATAGGCTGAATCAGTTTTGTAGAGGATTTCTCCCTTTCTTTTGTCGTCGTCATCGAGTACATCACCTATAAAACTGAGCTTAGGTTTAACCTCATATCCATCGATATTTCCTTCTACATCGATTCTGAAAGTGTCGCTGAGACCCCACCAGGGAAAGCACCTATTTTTCCCAAGTGTAAAATATTTTTCTTTATCGTTTTCAAATTTGATGACAAAGCTGATTTTCTCTGAACTCATTGCCCAAAGACTATCTAGCTGTCTTTGATCTTCTATTGTATTGTCTATCTGTCTGATAGATGGCGAGTAAAATTTCATAAATACCTCCTTTAAACTTTAGCATACGTAATAGTTAATGAATGTGCACGCTCACTTGCAGGCAAGCTGAGTTACGCTTATGCACATATCATTAACCATTATTGTTAATACAAAAACCTATCATGATAAATTCCATTATTCACATTATAAGGTAAAAATAGTGCAAAATCGTAACATGAGTTAATAGTAGCTAAGCTTTAGCTTGGTGGCACCGTTATAACCAGTACGTAATATGTACTCAAATTAATTTATATACTATTATATACTTCTCATTATAGCATATAAATAAGAAGGGATTTTCACATATAAAAAATGAAAAAATATGAAAAAAATACTTGACATGAATGTCTCTGTATTGTATTATATAGAAGTATGTTTTATAACACTATGGCAAACCTGGTTTAGCCGAGGAATTAAAAAATACGAAACACCCGGCTATGTGTATCGGGGTCCTGGCCAAAAATATCTAAAGAATAAGGAGGTAAAACAATGGCTAAGAATGAAAAAATAAGAATCAGATTAAAATCATATGATCACAAACTATTAGATTATTCAGCTGGTAAGATAGTTGAGACAGCTAAAAAAGCTGGTTCTACTGTATCTGGTCCAATACCACTACCAACAGAGAAGCAAATAATCACAATACTTAGAGCTGTACACAAGTACAAAGACTCTAGAGAGCAGTTTGAGATAAGAACTCATAAGAGATTAATCGACATAGCTAACCCAACACCAAAAACTGTGGACAGTCTAATGAGAATAGACCTACCAGCAGGTGTTGATATCGAAATAAAATTATAAGTCAAAACCTCTAAGATATTCGTATCTTAGAATGATTATTCCGCATGGGGTAATCCGCTGTAAGAATTAGGAGGTAAAAATGAAAGGAATTTTAGGAAGAAAATTAGGAATGACTCAGGTATTCACTGAAGATGGTGTAGTAGTACCTGTTACGGTTATTCAAGCTGGACCTGTGACAGTAACTCAGGTTAAAACAGAAGAAAACGACGGATACCAAGCTATCCAAGTTGGATATGACGATGTTAAAGAAAAAGCTCTTAACAAGCCAAAGCTAGGTCATCAAAAGGCAGCTGGAGTAGTTAAGAGACATCTTAAAGAATTCAGAGTAGACTCTTTAGATGGATATGAAGTAGGACAGGAATTAAAAGCCGATATATTCGAAGTAGGTCAAAAAGTAGACGTTACAGGAATAAGTAAAGGTAAGGGATTCCAAGGTGTTATAAAGAGACATGGACAAAGTAGAGGTCCAGAGACTCACGGTTCTAGATATCATAGAAGACCAGGGTCAATGGGTGGAGCTTCTTTCCCTGCAAGAGTATTTAAAAACAAAAAGCTAGCAGGACATATGGGAAGCGAAAGAGTAACAGTGCAAAATCTTGATATTGTTAGAATAGATGCTGACCAAAACGTAATTTTGGTTAAGGGCGCAGTTCCAGGACCTAAGGGTTCAGTAGTTACTATCAAAGATGCAGTTAAGGCATCTAACTAATAGCAGAAAGGAGGAACTTAAGTGACTAAACTAAATGTAATTAACATTGAAGGAAAAGAAGTTGGAGAAATAGAATTAGCTGATTCAATTTTCAATATAGAAGTTAATGAGCACGTGCTTTATGAAGCGGTTAAGTGCCATTTAGCAAATAGAAGACAAGGTACTCAATCTGCTAAAACTAGAGCGGAAGTTAGAGGCGGAGGAAGAAAGCCTTGGAGACAAAAAGGAACTGGTAGAGCTAGACAAGGTTCAACTAGATCAGTTCAATGGGTAGGTGGTGGAGTTGCATTTGCACCAAAGCCAAGAAGCTACAGCTACAAACTGCCTAAGAAGGTTAGAAGACTTGCAATGAAGAGCGCATTATCTTCAAAAGTACTAAACAAAGAGATCATAGTTCTAGATGCTCTTGAAATGGACGCACCAAAAACTAAGGATTTCGCAAAAATTTTAAAGAACATAAACACTTCTAAGAAAGCTTTAATAGTTTGTGCAGAAAACAACTCAAATGTAGTTAAGTCTGCAAGAAACATCGAAGGAGTAAAGACAGCTCATGTAGATACACTTAATGTATACGACATACTTAACTGTGACTCTTTCGTTATAACTAAAGATGCTGTTAAGAAAGTGGAGGAGGTGTACGCATAATGACTAATCCACATGATATCATAATAAGACCTGTTGTAACTGAGAAGTCAATGGCTGATATGGCTGATAAGAAATACACTTTCATAGTTGCAAAGAGAGCTAATAAAACTGAGATCAAAAAAGCTGTTGAGGCTATATTCGACGTTAACGTAGAGAAAGTTAATGTGCTTAACTACGACGGAAAGGTTAAGAGAATGGGAAGAACTCAGGGAAGAACGGCTGCATTCAGAAAGGCTGTTGTTAAGCTAACTGAAGCAAGTAAAGACATAGAATTTTTTACTGGAATGTAATAAGACGTAAGGAGGAATAAAAATGGCTATTAAAAAGTTTAAACCAACTACTCCTGCCTTAAGACAGATGACAGTTTTAGTATCAGAAGATATTACAACAAATAAGCCTGAAAAGAGTCTTCTAAGAAATCTTAAAAAGAAATCAGGAAGAAACGCTCACGGTAGAATAACTGTACGTCACAGAGGTGGAGGACAGAAGAGAAAATATAGATTAATAGATTTCAAGAGAAATAAAGAAGGTATACCAGCTAAGGTAGCTACTATAGAGTACGATCCAAACAGGACAGCAAATATAGCACTTCTAAACTACGCAGATGGAGAAAAGAGATACATACTTGCTCCTCAAGGACTAAAAGTAGGAGATGTTATCCAATCTGGTAAAGAAGCTGATATCAAGCCTGGTAATGCGATGAAACTTAAGTACATGCCAGTTGGTACACATATACACAACATAGAAATGAAGCCTGGTAAAGGTGGACAGCTAGTAAGATCTGCTGGTACTTATGCTCAGCTTATGGCAAAAGAATCTAAAGGAGCTCTTTTAAGACTTCCTTCAGGAGAAACTAGATACGTAAGTGCTGAGTGTATGGCAACTATTGGAGAATTATCAAACGAGCTACACCAAAACGTAGTAATCGGTAAAGCTGGTAGAAAGAGACACATGGGAATCAGACCTACAGTTAGAGGATCTGTAATGAACCCTAACGATCACCCTCACGGTGGTGGTGAAGGTAGAGCTCCTATAGGTAGACCATCTCCAGTAACTCCTTGGGGTAAACCTGCACTTGGTTACAAAACTAGAAAGAAAAACAAGAAATCAGATAAATATATCGTATCAAAGAGAACTAAGTAATAAATTTCTAAGGAAGGAGGATTTCTATGTCAAGATCAACTAAAAAGGGACCTTTTATCCACAAAGGACTATTAAGAAAAGTAGAAGAGATGAACACAAGCGGAAACAAAGAAGTAATTAAAACTTGGTCAAGATCTTCAACTATTTTCCCACAAATGGTAGAGCATACAATAGCGGTACACGACGGAAGAAGACACGTACCTGTATATATAACAGAAGATATGGTTGGACACAAACTTGGAGAGTTCGTTCAAACAAGAACATTCAGGGGACACAAAGACGACGAAAAATCTTCAAAGAGAAAATAAGTATCTGAAAGGAGGACTAGCAAATGGAAGCAAAAGCTACTGCAAAATATGTTCGTGTTTCAGCTAGAAAAGCTGGTCAAATATGCGATCTTGTAAGAGGTAAGGACGTTAACGAAGCTCTTGCAATATTAAAATTCATACCAAGAAGTTCTGCTGAAATAATAGCTAAGGTAGTTAAGTCTGCTAAGGCAAATGCTGAGAATAACTTCGAAATGGACGGAGATAAATTATATATATCACACATCGTTGCTAATCAAGGACCTACAATAAAGAGATTCAGACCGAGAGCTCAAGGTCGTGCAACAGGAATAAGAAAAAGAACATCTCACATAGAGGTTGTTGTAAAAGAAAAGTAATCCAATAAGGAGGTTAAGTAATGGGTCAAAAAGTTAATCCACACGGTCTTAGAGTCGGCGTAATTAAAGATTGGGACTCAAGATGGTTTGCTACTGATAGAAAAGAATTTAGCGATTTTCTACTAGAAGATTTTAAAATTCGTGAATTCTTAAAGAAAGAAATATACAATTCTGGCGTTTCTAAAATGGAAATAGAGAGATCTGCCAATAAGATTAAAATGGATCTACACGTTGCTAAGCCAGGTGTTGTAATAGGAAGACAAGGAGCAGGAATCGAAGCTCTTAAGAAAAAATTAGAAAAACTTACAGGAAAGACTGTTATCATAAATATCGTAGAAGTAAGAAACACTGATAGAGATGCTCAACTTGTTGCAGAAAACATCGCACAAGCTATCGAGAGAAGGGTAGCTTTCAGAAGAGCTATGAAACAAGGAATCCAAAGAGCTATGAAGGCTGGTGCCAAAGGTATCAAAGTTAGTTCTTCAGGTAGACTAGGTGGAGCGGAAATGGCTAGAACTGAAGGTTATTCAGAAGGAAATGTTCCTCTACACACACTAAGAAGTGACATCGACTATGGATTTGCTGAAGCAGACACAACATACGGAAAAATCGGTATAAAAGTTTGGGTTTGTAACGGTGAAGTTCTTCCTTCAAAAGGTGGTATCTCACTAAGAGAAGAAAGAAAAGACAATAGAAGAGATAACAGAAGAGATAATAAGAGAAATAGAAGAGATAATAAGAGAAACGACAGAAGAGGCGGTAGAGGTCAAAGACCACAAGGCCAAAGAGGTCAAAGAGGCGAAAACAAAAATAACTAGTAATGGTTAAGGAAGGAGGAAAATACTCATGTTAATGCCAAAGAGAGTTAAACGTCGTAGAGTTCACAGAGGAAGTTTATCTGGGAAAGCTATGAAAGGAAACAAAGTAACTTATGGAGAGTATGGATTAGTTGCTCTAGAGCCAACTTGGATAACTTCAAACCAAATTGAGGCAGCCAGGGTAGCTATGACTAGATATATGAAAAGAGGGGGTAAGGTTTGGATAAAGATATTCCCTCACAAACCTATAACAAGAAAACCTGCTGAAACACGTATGGGTGCTGGTAAAGGTGCTCCAGAATACTGGGTGGCAATAGTTAAGCCAGGCAGAGTAATGTATGAGGTAGCAGGAGTTTCAGAAAAAGTAGCTAGAGAAGCTATGAGACTTGCTGCAAACAAACTTCCAATCAAGTGTAAGTTTGTTAAGAAAGAAGATTTAGAAAAGGGTGGTGAATAGGATGAAAGCTAAAGAGTTAAGAGAATTATCTAGCGAAGAGCTGATGACAAAATTAAATGACTTTAAAAGTGAATTATTTAGCTTAAGATTCCAATTAGCTACTGGCCAGTTAGAAAATACAGCTAGAATTAAGTTTGTAAAGAAAGACATTGCGAAAGTTAAGACTGTTCTCGCTGAGAGAAGATTACAAGCTAAGGCTTAGTTTGGAAGGAGGCTTATAAATAATGGAAAGAAATAGAAGAAAAACTAGAATCGGTCGTGTTGTAAGTAACAAAATGGAAAAGACTATAGTTGTTGCCGTTGAAGATTTCGTACGTCACCCGATCTACAATAAAAGAATAAAGAGAACTAAAAAGTTCAAAGCTCATGATGAAAACAACATCTGTAACATTGGCGACAGAGTAAGAATTATGGAGACTAGACCTCTTTCTAAAGATAAGAGATTTAGACTTGTTGACGTTATTGAGAAAGTTAAATAGTTTTTGGCTAAGGAGGTACTAATATGATTCAACAGGAATCACGTTTAAAAGTAGCTGACAACTCAGGCGCAAAAGAACTATTATGTATCCGTGTTCTTGGTGGTACTAAGAGAAAGTACGCTAACATAGGTGACGTAATTGTTGCAACAGTGAAAAGCGCAACACCAGGTGGAGTTGTTAAAAAAGGTAAGGTTGTAAAGGCAGTTATAGTAAGAAGCAAATCTGGAATGAGACGTAACGACGGTAGCTACATTTCATTTGATGAAAATGCAGCGGTTATTATAAAAGACGATAAGAGCCCAGTTGGTACACGTATATTCGGACCAGTTGCTAGAGAGCTTAGAGACAGAGAATATATGAAGATAGTTTCTCTTGCTCCTGAAGTACTATAATTAAAGGAGGTACATTAGGAATGAATCGTGTTAAAAAAGGAGATACTGTAGTAGTAATTTCTGGTAAGGACAAAGGTAAAAAGGGAATAGTATTAAATGTTAACCCTAAGGCTGACAAAGTAACAGTTGAAGGTATAAATATAGTTACAAAACACCAAAAGCCAAGCCAACAAAATCAAGCTGGCGGAATTGTGACAAAGGAAGCTCCTATTCACATCTCAAATGTAATGCCATTTGATCCAGAATCAGGAAAAGGCGTTAGAGTTGGATACCAAATTAAAGACGATAAAAAAGTCAGAGTATCAGTAAAGAGCGGAAAAGAAATATAGGTGAAAGGAGGAAAGATTAATGGCTTCAAGATTACAAGAAAAATATAATAATGAAGTTGCACCAGCGCTAATGGAGAAATTTGGATACAAAAATGTAATGCAAATTCCTAAGCTAGAGAAGATAGTAATAAACATGGGTGTTGGTGATGCTAGAGAAAATCCAAAGGGATTGGAAAAAGCAGTAGAAGAATTAGAGATAATTTCAGGACAAAGACCTGTTATAACTAAGGCTAAAAAATCAGTAGCGAACTTTAAACTAAGAGAAGGAATGCCTATAGGTACTAAGGTTACACTAAGAGGTGACAAGATGTACTACTTCATGGATAAGCTAGTATCTGTTTCTCTACCAAGGGTTAGGGACTTCAGAGGTGTAAGTGCTAATTCATTTGACGGAAGAGGTAACTACTCACTAGGTATCAAAGAGCAACTGATTTTCCCAGAGATAGTATACGATAAAATCGACAAAGTTAGGGGAATGGACATAGTATTCGTAACTACAGCTAACACTGACGAAGAAGCTCGTGAACTAATTAAGTTACTAGGAATGCCATTTTCTAAATAGGTAAAGGAGGGATTCACGTGGCTAGAAAAGCAATGAAAGTTAAACAAGCGAGAAAACAAAAATATAAGACTAGAGAATACACTAGATGTAATATATGTGGAAGACCACATGCTGTACTAAGAGACTTTGGAATCTGCAGAATATGCTTTAGAGAACTTGCATATAAAGGACAGATACCTGGAGTGAAGAAGGCAAGTTGGTAAGAAATAAAGGAGGACTTTAATTATGACAATGACAGATCCAATCGCAGATATGCTTACTCGTATTAGAAATGCTAGTCAAGTTAAGCATGAGACTGTTGACGTTCCTGCTTCAAACATCAAAAAAGAGCTTGCAAGAATTCTTTTAGAAGAAGGTTTTGTAAGAGGATATGATGTGATTGAAGATGGAAAACAAGGTATAATAAGAATACAATTAAAATACAGTGCTGAAGGCGAAAGAGTAATCCAAGGTCTTAAGAGAATATCTAAGCCAGGAATGAGAGTTTACGCAGCTAGCGAAGACCTTCCTAAGGTTCTAAGCGGACTAGGCGTTGCTATCATCTCTACTTCAAACGGTATAATGACTGATAGAGAAGCAAGAAAAGCTAAGGTAGGCGGAGAGGTTATCTGCTACGTTTGGTAAGAATAAGAGTTAGGAGGTGCTATAATGTCAAGAATAGGTATTAAACCTATAGCTATCCCTCAGGGAGTGGACATAACTATAGATGATAAAAACTTTGTTGTTGTTAAGGGACCTAAAGGCGAGCTTAACAAGCAACTTTCAAAAGAAATGACAATAAAGAAAGAAAATGATCAAGTAGTTGTTGAAAGACCTACAAACAATAAAAAGCACAGATCTCTACACGGACTTACAAGAACGCTTATAAACAACATGGTAATAGGTGTTACAGAAGGTTTTGAGAAGAAGTTAGAGCTTAAGGGTGTTGGTTACAGAGCAGCTAAGCAAGGAAACAAATTAGTGATGAACCTAGGATTCTCTCACCCAGTAGAGATGGAAGATCCAGAAGGTATCACAGTTGAAGTACCTAGCCAACTTGAGATCGTAGTAAAGGGTGCAGACAAGCAACTTGTTGGAAGCCATGCAGCTAAGATCAGAGAGTGGAGAAGACCTGAACCATACAAAGGTAAGGGAATCAAATACTCTGATGAATATATCAGACGTAAAGAAGGAAAAACTGGTAAGAAGTAAATTTAACTAGTAGAAAGGAGTCGGCTCGATGTTTAAGAAAGTAAACAGAAATGCTAACAGAATTGAAAGACATAAGAGAGTTAGAAGAAAAGTTTCTGGAACAGCTGAAAGACCAAGACTAACAGTTTTCAGAAGTTCTAAAAACATATACGCTCAAATTATAGATGACGTAGAGAGAGTGACTTTAGTAGCAGCTTCTTCTTTAGACAAGGATGTAAAGGACGGTCTAAGCTACACTGGTAACAAGGAAGCGGCTAAAAAAGTTGGAGAAAGAATAGCTAAACTAGCTAAAGAAAAGGGAATAGACGAAGTTGTATTCGACAGAGGTGGATACATCTATCACGGAAGAGTAAAAGAGTTGGCTGAAGGCGCGAGAGAAGCCGGGCTTAAATTCTAATAAGGAGGATTAGTAAATGCTACATAACAAACCATTAGATGCTAGTAAATACGATATCCAAGAAAGAGTTATCGAAGTAAGACGTGTTGCTAAAGTTGTTAAAGGTGGTAGAAACTTTAGATTCGCGGCACTAGTAGTTGTTGGAGATGAAAACGGACATGTTGGTATAGGATCAGGTAAGGCGATGGAAGTACCAGATGCTATAAGAAAAGCCGTTGAAGATGGAAAGAAAAATCTAATAAGAGTACCTATAGTTGAAACTACTATACCTCATGAAATGATGGGTAACTTCGGTGCAGGTAAGATACTACTTATGCCAGCTCCAGAAGGTACAGGAGTACTTGCAGGTGGACCTGTCAGAGCCGTACTTGAGCTTGCAGGACTTAAGGACGTTAGAGCGAAGTCACTAGGTTCAAATAACCCAAGAAACATGGTAAATGCAACTATAGAAGGACTTAGATCACTAAAGAGAGCAGAAGATATTGCTAAACTTAGAGGTAAAAAAGTAGAAGATCTTCTAGGTTAAGGAGGGCGTTTTATGGCAAAGTTACAAATTAAACTAGTAAAAAGTGTTATCGGAACTAACCCAACGCAAAGAAAGACTATCGAAGCGCTAGGGCTTAAGAAAAGAGAACACTCTGTAATAAAAGAAGATAACCCACAGATGAGAGGGATGATTAACAAGGTTAAACATCTTGTTGAGGTAAGTGAAATAGAAGATTAATTATAAGGAGGTGCTAGTCTTGAAGCTACATGAATTAAAGCCTGCTAAAGGTGCAGTAAAAGCAAGAAAAAGACTTGGTAGGGGTACAGCTACTGGACAAGGTAAAACTGCTGGTCGTGGACAAAAGGGACAATGGTCTCGTTCAGGCGGAGGAGTAAGAGTAGGATTTGAGGGTGGACAGATGCCGCTTTCAAGAAGACTTCCAAAGAGAGGTTTCAACAACCTATTCAGAAAAGAATATACTGAAGTTAAAATTGACACGCTAAACAAGTTCGAAGCTGGTACTGAGGTAACTGCTGAGATGTTAAAAGAAAACAAAACTATATCAAAAATCAAAAAAGACGGTATTAAAATCATCGGCGGTGGTGAACTTAATGTCGCATTAACAGTAAAGGCAGCCAAGTTTACTAAATCTGCAAAGGAAATGATTGAGAAAGCTGGCGGTAAGGCTGAAACTGTTTAGAGAGTATAGAGGACGGGTAGGTGATAGATTGTGCTGTCACAATTAAAACAGGCAATTAGTTTAAAAGATGTAAGGAAGAAACTTCTTTTCACTTTGATGATGGTTGTTATATACAGACTTGGTTCCACTATACCAGTACCAGGTATTGATACAGCAATAATTAAGCAGATGGTAGCGGGTAATAGCCTATTATCGCTATACGATATGTTCTCTGGTGGAGCGTTTGGTAGATTCTCTATATTCGCATTAAACATCGGACCATACATTACAGCTTCCATCATAATTCAGCTTCTAACCGTTGGATTTGAGAGCTTAAAAGAACTCCAAAAGTCAGGAGAAGAAGGTAGAAAAAAAATTGGTAAGTATACTAGGTATACTGCTTTAGGCCTAGCAATTTTGCAGGCGATCGGAATTACCTTAGGATTAGTAAGAAGAGCGCTTAAACACGACAGTCCATTCTTTATAATCACAGTTATCGTAACATTGGTTGCGGCTTCTATGTTGGTTATGTGGATGGCAGACAGGATCACGGAGAAGGGACTTGGAAACGGAAGTTCAGTACTGATATTCACAGGTATCATATCTAGAATACCAGTAGACGTAAGCCATATTTCCAAAGAACTATCTAAAGGTCAACTCGCTGTTTGGGTAGTAGTAGTTCTTGTGATTGTCGTTTTGTTGACTGTTACAGGAGTTACGTTAATTCAAGAAGGTACGAGAAAAATACCTGTGCAATACGCTAAGAGGGTAATAGGTAGAAAACTTTACGGAGGGGATAGTTCACATATTCCTATGAAGGTTAACCAAAGTGGTGTTATGCCGATAATCTTCGCAAGTTCTATACTAGCATTACCACAGACGATAGCACTATTGGCTGGACCAAACGCACAGGCCTTTATACAAAAGTATTTCAATACTGCTACAGACCAAGGTTTTTGGATATACAGAAGTATAGAAATACTGTTGATTATAGCTTTCTCATATTTCTACAACACAATTTCGTTTAATACGGAAGATATCGCAAAGAATATGAGAAACAGTGGTGGTTTCATTCCGGGAATTAGACCTGGTAAACCAACAGAAGAATATTTGGGTGGAATTTTATCTAAACTTACATTAGTAGGGGCGGCATTCTTAGGTATAATAGCTATGATTCCAGCGCTTATTACACATTATCTACATGTGCCAATGAGCTTAGCGGGTACTTCACTACTTATAGTTGTCGGTGTTGCGCTAGAACTTAAGAAGCAGTTAGAGTCAAACTTAGTGATGAAAAACTATCAAGGTTTTCTAAAATAAATTTGGAGATGATAAATATGAGAATAATATTACTTGGACCTCCAGGAGCAGGTAAAGGAACACAGGCAGCTAGAATAGTAGAAAAGTACGAGATACCTCACATTTCTACAGGAGACATATTTAGACAAAATATCAAAGATGGAACTGAACTCGGTACAAAGGCAAAAGAATATATGGACCAAGGAAAGTTAGTTCCAGATGAGCTAACAGTTGGACTTGTGTCTGATAGGTTGGCAAAGGATGATTGTAAAAATGGTTTTATGCTTGATGGATTCCCAAGGAATGTGACACAGGCAGTTCACCTTGACGAATTTCTAAGAGGAGAGGGCATTAAGCTAGATTCTGTTATCAATATCGAAGTTGACAAGGACAAGCTAGTCAATAGAATAATTGGTAGAAGAATTTGTAAAGATTGTGGGGCAACTTTCCACGTTGAGTTTAACCCACCTAAGGTTGAAGGAGTTTGCGATCTTTGTGGTGGTGAGCTTATGCAGAGAGCTGACGACACTGAAGCAACAGTTTCTAAGAGAATACAGGTATATTTGGATCAAACAACACCACTTATAGATTATTATTCAACTCAGAAGATAATTAAAGATATCGATGGTGATCAAGATATCGACAAGGTGTTTGAAGATATTTCATCAGCTCTAGATAACGTAAAATAGGTCGATATAAAGGATATGTCGATGATAGGCGGCATATTTGAACTATGGACCAAATCTACAAAAGTACATTGTAAGCTTTTGTAGGTTAACCTAATGTGTAATGAAATATTTGGATATTGGCGTCTGAGTACGGAGTAACCTATATACGGATAAGAGGTGTAATATGATAAGAGAAAATCTTAGTCTAGGGCAGATAGTTAAGTCTATAGCTGGTAGAGACGAAGGAAGATATTTCTTTATCGTTGGTTTTAGTGGTGAAGATGTGCTAATTGCAAATGGCAGGGAAAGAAAGATTTCAAAACCTAAGCTAAAAAAGGTTAAGCACGTAAAAAAACTCAACATAGTGGATAAGGAAGTTAAAGATTTACTTTCTCTAGGTGAAAAACCAACGGACGCATCACTTAGGGAGAAGATAGCCTCTTATGCTGTTCGCTCTGATTAGTGAATGGAGGTTTGGTTTAGTTAATGGCCAAAAAAGATGTTATAGAATTAGAAGGTACGGTTTCTGAAGCCTTACCGAATGCTATGTTTAAAGTTAAACTTGAAAATGGTCACGAAATCTTGTGTCATATTTCAGGAAAGCTTAGAATGAACTTTATTAGAATTTTAGAAGGAGATACTGTTACAGTCGAGCTTTCACCATATGACCTGACAAGAGGACGTATAACATGGCGTAAGAAGTAGACTTTTGAGTCTAAGGAGGGATTAATAATGAAAGTAAGACCATCTGTTAAGCCTATGTGCGAAAAGTGCAAGGTTATTAAGAGAAACGGAAAAGTAATGGTTATCTGCGAAAATCCTAAACATAAGCAGAGACAAGGATAATAATTAAGATTTAATATAATACGGAGGTGCACTCATGGCAAGAATAGCTGGGGTAGATTTACCTAGAGAAAAAAGAGCTGAAATCGGCTTAACATATATCTACGGTATAGGTAGAGCTACATCTAACGAAATATTAGCCAAAGCTGGTATAGATCCTGATGTAAGAATCAAAGATCTAACTGAAGAGCAGGTTAATAATCTTAGAAAGATAATTGACGAAGACTTTATGGTTGAGGGTGACTTAAGAAGAGAGGTTGCTCTTAACATCAAGAGACTTAGAGATATAAAATGCTACAGAGGAATTAGACACGCTAAAGGATTACCTTTAAGAGGTCAAAAGACTAAGACTAATGCAAGAACAAGAAAAGGTCCTAGAAAGACAGTTTCTCGTAAGAAGAAAAAATAATAGGTAAAGGAGGGACATATTAATGGCTAAACAAAAGAAGAAAGTTACGCGTGTAAGAAGAAGAGAGCGTAAAAATATAGAACGTGGACATGCACATATTCAGTCTACTTTCAACAATACAATAGTTACTTTGACTGACGTTCACGGTAATGCAATATCATGGGCTAGTTCAGGTGGACTTGGATTTAAAGGTTCAAGAAAGGCTACTCCATTTGCATCACAAATGGCTGCAGAAACTGCTGCTAAGGCAGCTATGGAGCACGGTCTAAAAACTGTAGAAGTTTTTGTTAAGGGGCCAGGTTCAGGAAGAGAGGCTGCAATAAGAGCACTTCAAGCTACTGGACTAGAAGTTACAATGATAAAAGACGTAACTCCAATACCACACAACGGTTGTAGACCACCTAAGAGAAGAAGAGTATAATTTATTCACCCTCAGTGAATATATTGAGTATTAAGGAGGGTTTATCCATGATAGAAATAGAAAAGCCTGCAGTTGAGATATTAGAAATAAGCGAAGACTTTAAGTACGGTAAATTCGTAGTAGAACCGTTAGAGAGAGGATTTGGGCTTACAATAGGTAATGCACTTAGGAGAATCCTTCTTTCTTCTCTACCTGGTGCAGCAGTAAATGCTGTCAAGATCGATGGAGTTCTACATGAATTCTCCACAGTTCCAGGAGTTAAGGAAGATGTAACGGAAATGATACTTGCGTTAAAGGATTTAGCTGCTATAATCGATAGCGATGACGAATCAAACAGAATTCTAAAGATAGATGCAGTAGGTCCTTGTGAGGTTAAGGGAGCAGATATTATCTGTCCTCCTGAAGTTACAATAGTGAGTAAGGATCTTCATATCGCTACTGTTGAAGAAGGCGCTACATTAAAAATGGAAATATACGTAAATAGAGGTAGGGGATATGTACCTGCAGAAGAAAATAAATCAAATGTAGACTACATAGGCGTTTTGCCAGTTGACTCCATATATACACCAATAGAAAAGGTGAGCTATAAAGTAGACAATACAAGAGTTGGACAAAGATCTGACTACGATAAGCTCATACTTGAAGTGTGGACTAACGGAAGCGTAAATCCACAAGACGGCGTATCTTTGGCAGCTAAGGTATTAGTTGAACACCTAAATCTATTTATAGATCTGTCTGAGGCTGTGAGCAGAGTTGAGATCATGGTCGAAAAAGAAGAAGATCAAAAAGAAAAAGTACTTGAGATGACTATTGAAGAGCTAGATCTTTCTGTTAGATCATACAACTGTCTAAAGAGAGCTGGCATCAATACTGTCGAAGAACTTTCTAATAAGTCAGAGGACGATATGATGAAGGTAAGAAACCTAGGTAAGAAGTCTCTTGAAGAGGTAATAGCTAAACTTCATGAGCTAGGACTAGGACTTAAACCTAATGAAGAATAAACTTAAATAACTTGTGAAGGAGGGGAAGATATGGCTAAGTACCGTAAATTAGGACGTGTTACTGCTCATAGAAACCTAATGCTTAGAAACTTAGTTACTAGTTTGCTAAGAGAAGGAAGAATTGAAACTACTGTGACTAGAGCAAAAGAAACAAAGAGAATGGCTGAAAAGATGATCACACTTGGTAAGAGAGGAGATCTTCATGCCAGAAGACAAGCTCATTCATATATATTAGACGAAGCTGTTGTGAATGACTTATTCACAAACATAGCTCCAAAATACGCTGAGAGAAACGGCGGATATACAAGAATAATTAAGATTGGACCTAGAAGAGGGGACGCCGCTGAGATGGTATACCTTGAACTAGTATAATACTTGATAACAAAAAAGTGCCCTTGGGCACTTTTTTTGGTTATTATCAATTTAATTTGGTTATTATCAATCTATAGTATCAAATTATTATCTAGCATATCTAACTGCGTAATCACGATCGTAGTAAGGTCTTTCATACATTACAGCATGTGGCTCAACATTTAGTCCACCCTTTAGAGTCGCATGAACAACCATTGGCCTACCACCGTTTTTACCCATATATAGACCTACGTGGTTAAATCCATCCTTTTTCTTATTTGTAAATAATATATCCGCTGGTTCGTATTTATTCCAGTCTTTTTTAATATATCTGCCGCCAAATTTTGGTGCCATTTGATACTGAGCTCTTACAAGTCTGTATCCGCCTTCTTCACGAATGTTTACGTCTTGAGGACCAGGAATCCTGATTCCATTTTCTTTAAATGCAGAGTAAGTAGTTCCACAGCAGTAAACACCGCTCTTGTTGTTTAGATCATAACCGAACCACTTAAATGGAAGACCTTGTCTAGCAGCCGCGTAGTTTGCTACGTCTTGACCTTTGAACTTAGCCTTTAGATCGCCTGAGTAAAGCCATCTGTTAGTCATCTCAGCCTCAGAAGGCATATACCACCAAACCTTGTGTCTGTCATAACCAGCTGGTTTGTATCCGTTAAATATGCTTCCGTTATATTCGAACCAATAGCAACCTTCGCCAGTTGATCTAGCTCCACCGGCATACATATAGTATTCATCCGGATCTAGGTAATATATCTTCCCTTTTTCCCTGAAAAATCCTCTAGCAAGTCCATTTTGAGCAGTACCGTAGTAGTACTTACCTCCGTCTTTAAACCAACCGAGCTTTATAGAACCGTCTTGATTGATAACGAATTTAGTATATCCTTCCTTTACAGCCCCCTTATTTGAAGCATCTTTTAATATTATTTCTCCTGAAGAGTTGTTTTTTAGGTAGTATTTGTTTGCCTTTTTAACAACGCTAAAGTCTTTATATGCTCTAACGACAGAGTCTGTATTGTCTATTGGAGTAACGACATCTGTAGAAGTATTGTCGCTTGTAGTAACTCCCTTAACAGCATTGTCAACAGTCGCCTGTGGTACAGAATCAACGCCACCAACAACGAAGATCTCCTCAGCCTTTAAACTTAAATTATGATTTCTGTCTAGATTTTTAGGTGAAATTAAAACGACGTCAGCTGATTTAGAATTTGCTATATTTACTGCACTAAGAGCGTCGGCAAATTCATATCCATTCACAAATACAATATTAGATGATTCACTCGCTTCAGCAATTTTTAGAGAAGTGTCGAATCTATCCTTGCCCGCAAAAACTGTATCTGCACTTACGTTTACGCTGCTCTTACCTCCAAAAGCGTACTTAACATCGTAACCGTCTGTCTTTGCAGTACCATTTTTGCCTGCTAGAAGTAGACCGGCATTTTTCTCCTTAAGAAATCTTGAAGAACTTAGGGCATCTGCGAATATTTCCCCGCTTGCAACTCCGACTTCTTTGTATCCAGATTCCTCAAGAGTTTTTAGGTTGGTATCGTATCTGTTTGAGCCTGCTAGTCTGATTACATCTACGCCATCTAGCTTGACACTGTCCTCAAGAGCCTGAGAAACAGAGCTAACCCCACCGACTATATATACTTCCTTAAATTGATTTGAAGTGATGTAGTCTGATAGATTTTCGTTTCCCTTAACTAACACTAGCTTTGCATTTTTTGAATTGCAGATATTGATTGCGCTGAGAGCGTCTTGGAACTTTGTACCGTTTGCAAAAACTACGGCACTTCCATCTACATACTTAGCAGCTTGGACAGATGTCTTGTATCTGTCGGGACCGCTGACCCTAGTCCACTGTGTAGCAGCGTTTGCATCTAATCCGAGAACAAGTGCAAAAGCTATTGCCAGTGACAGTGAAAGAAATTTAGAACCCCTTTTCATTACACTCATAAAGCCTCCTAATTAATATGATATTTGCAACCCTCTTAAGAGAAAATTAAGGTTTGCATTAACACCATTATATATATATATAATGTCAATAAATTAGCCTGCTTTTAATAAAAATTTAGAGTTATGAAGACACCTTTCCCTTTAATGAGAAAATAACTATGCTTAATATAATTATCGTACCGCCGATAGCTGTTGATATAGATGGAACTTCTGAAAGCACAACAGAACCTAAAAGAGTAGCTACAAATGGTGTCAAAAATCCAAAATTTGTGACGTCGCTAGTGTTTTTAGTCAATGACAGAGCTTTGCTCCAAAGATAATATGCTCCTGCACTAGAAAAAAATGATAATATTAAAAGGACGATTATGTCTTTAGGAACCGCTGATTGTATTTCTGAGAGCCCTCTTGCTGAAAAAGGGGATAATACTATAATTGCTGCCATCATACTGTATGTAACTATTTCTTCGGCTGTGTATCCCATCTTTGAAAGCTTCCTATTTAAGAGGTTGTAACAGCAAAATACCACTGCCGCAAGTAAAGTCCAGATAATACCCTCATTTATAGAGAGGATACCGTCCCACAACATCATTAGCGCAACGCCCAAAAATGCGGTTACCAAAGTAACCCAACCAATTGGGTTTATCTTTTCCTTATATAAAAAATGAGCTCCGACTGCGGTCATTACCGGTGTAGTAGCGACCAATATACTTGATGATGCAGAAGAGAGTGTCTGTATACCTCGATTAAAGGCGAATAGGTAAATCCCAAATCCACAAGCTCCGGAGATTAGAAATAGACCTAGATGTCTTAACTTCGGCGGTCTGATACCTTTGAATAATCCCATAATCAAAAGAGCCGCAGATGCTACGGTAACCCTTAAAAAACCGAGGCTGTACGGTCCGTAGTGATGCATGGCGATTTTTGAAAAAGGAAAGGCGAGCGCCCAACCAAATACAGTCAGTATACAGAGTATTGTTATTTTTATTTTGTTGCTCATAATTCACCTCGCTGATGTCTTAATTCGTATTTCTTAATTCGTATTAAATGTATATTAAAATGTTTTCTTAGCATCAAACCTCAAAAGCCAAACCCATAAATCGGATTTGACTTTTGTTTTGAATTTAGTATTTTATAATTTATTTTAGTTTCCTCTTGTCATTAACTTTGTTTTAAGATCTTGTTCCAGTTGTCTCAGTTCGTGCTCAGCAAGTTTTCTCTTTTCGCTTCCTTCTTGCTGGATTGTCCTGACTTCATCCAGGGCAGTAATTAGGGTTTCATTTGTATGCCTAATCGTCTCAACATCAATTATACTTATCTCGGCAGCCTTGGCAGTGTCAATCGTAGCCATCTTTAGTTTATCAGCGTTGGATTTTAAAAGCTTGTTTGTAAAATCGGTAACAGTTTGTTGAGCTTTTACAGCCTGTGCCGCATGTTCAACTCCAAGCGCCAATACCATCTGACTCTTCCAAAGTGGAATTGTGTTTACTAGGGTAGATTGGATTTTTTCTACCATAACGGCATCTGAGTTTTGTACCATTCTGATCTGTGGAGCCATCTGTAGAGAAACCATCCTAGTTAAATCCAAATCGTGTAATTTCTTTTCAAACCTATTGCATAGATTTATTAGATCGGATGCCTTCTGTGCATCGACTGGATTTCCGCTCTCCTTTGCCTTTCTGTCAAGTTCTGGGATTGTTATCTCCCTAGTTTCCTGGAGCTTCTTAGTACCAGCCATTATGTACATCGACAACTCTTTAAAATAATTTTGATTTAACTCGTACATTTGATCGAGTCCAGCAATATCTTTCATTAGCTGGATTTTGTTGTTTTCAAGCATCTTAATTATCTCTGATATATTAGATTCAGCTTTTGCGTACTTAGCTTTCATAGCTTGAATTTTATTTGTACCTTTCTTAAAAAACTTTGTTACAGCATTTCCATCATCTTCATCAAACGCCTTTAGCTCTGTAACTACATTTCCAAGTAGGTTTCCGACCTCACCCAAATCTTTTGATCTAACTGACTCGAGAGTCTTCTCCGAAAAGCTCGCAATCTTTGTCTGAGCGCCAACCCCATAGTTTAAAACTATATTTGAATCTGTTAGGTCGATTTTTTTAGAAAACTCATCGACCATTTGCTTTTCCTCTTGGGTGAGCTTAACTTCCTCTGGTTCGTCGACTGTAATTACGGCTTCCTGAGGTGATGGTTGCTCCTCAAAGCCATCTAATGTCAACTTTATTTTTGAATCTTCCATTTATACCTCTCCTGACTACTAATCATATTTATATTTATTACTAAAACTGTATTAATTTCTAGTTATACCCTTATATCAATTTTTAATTATACTCTTTTATTAATGTTAGGCAAATAAGTATTCTGATTTTATATTATTTTTTATCGTTATTAAGGCGGTCCAAATAGCTCTCTCTTTTTTCTACGCGGGTTTGTTCCCTTTTAATATCCCTAAGTCCCTCATCGATAAGCCCATCTTGATTTAACAGGGATTTTAAAACTGTAATGTCACTCATAACATCTAGGGCCATATCTTGGAATAAGTTTGATAGAAGCTTAGAAAATGCGTCGATAATAGTGTCTAGAGTGTTTTCTATGTCGTTCATCGCCTTATTTACGTCTCCATCTCTCTCATTTTCAACAGAGTAGCCAGCCTCAAACTCACTGTAAACCTCCAAAAGTTTAATAGTTGTAGGTAGATAGTAATTTATAAACTGACCTATGGCATATATCTTCTCCGTATCCTTTGAAACCTTTGACAATATATTTTTTACTATAATTTCAAGGTTTGAAATTTTCTCGGTAATCCTTGGATTTTTAATTGTTTTTTCTAACTCGGAAATTCTGCCTACATAGGCATTACCTGAATTAATAGTCTCATTTACTAGATAGGCCTCATCCTCTTTGGCGTCGGTCATCATTTCTTCTTCATCTTGGTAATACTCTTCATATTCTCCATCGACTTCGTTTTTATGAACGCTTGGATAGAATTGAGAGTACTGCATCTTATTGTTTTTATATGCTTGATAGGTTGCCATATCCAATATAAACAAATTGTCGTCCTCTACAAGCCTTCCCTGTTTAAATACATCGTGCTTTATCAGTTTTTTAAAATCGCTTACGACTCTATTAAAACTTATGCCCAATGATGAACTTAAATCCGCAGTACTTAAGACTGTACCCTTTCCAAATTCCCTTAGATATCTCGTAAACCTTATTTTCATTCTATTTTTTAGAAAAGCTAAGCTAAAACATATTAACGGTAACAAAGCAAAAATTATCCTAAGAAGTGGATCGAAATAATAAGCATCAGGTAGACCTTCTGAAAAATATACTAAGCAAAGTAAAACACCTACAGTTGCGAAGATCCACCATGAATTTAGATATAGCGAATTTTTTCTAACTAAATCCGGATTTTGAGCCGGTGGGATGTTTTTCATATAGTTGTTTTTTATAGCATCGTTGGCCTTTAATAGCCCATATTTTGTAAGGTCCAAAGCATTATTAACGCCTTTTGACACTTCATTTAAAACTCCACTAAAATTCATATTTGAAACGGCATTGTCGATTCTTTTTCCGACATCGATGAAATCGGAGAAAAAATTAAAAGGATCATTGCCATTTTGATTTGGATATCTTTGATTTTGTCTATTTATATTATCAAAATCGCCTGATGAATAAGACGAATATTTGCCTTTGGTGTTTTTGTTATTATAATCAGCCATATATTTCTCCTTTCATAACTTTTTTATTCTTTATATCATTGTATTCTATCTATATTTTATCATAAAATGAGTAAATACCCTAGGGAGTCAAATCTTGTTTTTTCCTTACAAATTCTTAAGAATTTCTTACAGTCTAAAATAAAATTATATAATTTAAAGAGCGGCGTTTACTATTAAAGACAATATTTGGCGTTTATTGTTAAAGACAATATTTAAAGAGTAGTATTACGTATTTTATAAAATATGATAAAATTATAGCTATAAGAGGGAAGAGAGAAGATCCTATCAGAGGGGAGGTTGAGTTAATGAGTAATGATTTTTTATCTGAAAACGACGAAAATGGGTTAACGTCAAGGAAAATAAATAATATAAAAGATATAGAAAAAGTAAAAGAGATGAAAGAAATAAGAGAAACAAAAAAGATAATAGATACGAATAAAGAAATTAATAAAGATACAAATAAAGAAAGGGAGATAAGGAATAAAAGAATAAGTCTCTTGAGACGTTATTACAGAGGATTCTTTATAGAAGAGGAAGTCGGAAATAATGTATTTTCTTATTCTATTCGCGAGGACAAGAAAATATACGTTCCCAAAATAAAGGAAGGCTCCTATATGGATGTCGAGGTCGGAGTTGATACGGCATTTTCTGAAGTGCAAGACGGTGAGGAGTTAAATAAGGCCGGTCTAAAAAATTTTATTTTATACTATCATGAAGGGGTACCTGTATATATTTTCGACAATCACAACCACGCTTTTTTCTTTTGGTGCGTGGAATTGAATCTCGGGAAATTTTCCATGGGGTCTCGGTTAATTCACGTAGACCAACACAAAGACACGAGGGTACCTGAAAATTATGATGTAAATATAGGTGATATGGACTCAGCCTTTAATTACACGAACTTCACTTTAAACGTAGGTAATTTTATAAAGCCGGCGCTAGAAAAGGGAATGTTTGAGGGACTTAAAATAATCGATAGTGAGTATAGCCTTCATGAGTTTAAAAAACAAGCAAATATATTTGATAAACCATATTCTTTGGATGTGGACTTAGATTTTTTTTCCGAGGATATGTCATATATCGACGAAGACAAGAAGATAGATTTGATTCGTGAATTAATTTCTAAAGCAGAGGTCATAACCTTTGCTACAAGCCCATTTTTTATTGATCAGAGCTTAGCTATTGAAAAATTAATAAAATGTTTAAGTGAAAAATAGGGCATTTGCTTAAGAAAATCACTATGGCAATGTAGGGCCGAAGTATTGAAATAATAATTAACTTATAGTAATATAGTAATGTTAATTAAAACAATAACTAGAAGTGAATACAAAATACTATAAAAATACCTAAGTTCCGAGTAATAGCCAACTGGGAAAAACCAATTATGGAATGCCAATTGGGGAATACTTAAACTTTGAGGTTTTAAATTAAGAGGAGGATGAATATGACTTTATACGAGAGATGGATAGACATGAGTCAAAATCAAGGAAGTGAAAGTGCTGAGATAGAGTTTTGGCAAGAATTTCTACAATGGGAGAAAGCCGCATACGAGAAGTTGATAAGCTCTAAAAACACTGATTTAAGCGGAAAAATTACAGAACTAAGCGAATATTTCAGTGGTAAACCTGAGCAGGTAATGGGATTTTTAGATGGAATAAACGAAAGCATAAAAGAGCCGCTCGAGCTTGAAACAATAGAGGAAGATACTGAAATAAATGCCGAGGTTGACTGGGAGAAACTTTTCTACAATATGGTAAATGTAGAAGCTTCTTGGCTTTATGGGATTGAAGCATGGGATGAAATCCTAACAAAAGAGCACAGGGAAGAAGTCATCAAGGCACATAAAAAATCAAAGACAATTGTTAAAGAGCCGAAGATAGGTAGAAATGATCCATGTCCATGTGGAAGTGGGAAAAAATATAAAAAATGCTGTGGCAAAAACGCATAATTAAAATTTTTTGTGCTATAATGGATAAAAATTTGTGCTGGAAAAGACAATAAATAGAAATTTTTACAAAAACTTTAAAAAAAAATTAAGGAAAAATTAAAAATCACCTTGACATTATTGTGATTTTTATATAAAATATTATGGATACCCCTTGACAGAGATTGTATTTTTTGGTATACTATATCTCATAGCATATGAGAGAAGGTGGTATATTTGGCAACAGTAGAAACACTGAACAATATTAGAAATAGCCTTGAAAAACATATCGGAAGAAAGATAATTCTCAAGGCCAACAAAGGAAGAAAACAGATAGTCACCAGGGAGGGGATCTTAGAAACATTATATCCGAATGTATTCGTAGTAAAATTAGACGATAAGACAAGTGCAGGAAATAGAGTTTCATATAGTTATTCCGACTTACTTACCGAGAACGTAAAATTAAAGGTATTTGTAAGCAAGGAAGAAGCAGATTCCAGCAACAAAATAAGCTAGACTTTTAACACCTATATTTATATAGGTGTTTTTTGCATTTGATGGAGAGGTTAATGGCTATAAGCTTATAAAAGTATACAATGTTTAAAAAAAAAGGTTCTATGTCAAATAACGTTGATGACAATATAATCAACTAATATTTTATGC
>JASBZE010000015.1 GCA_029983575.1 Peptostreptococcaceae bacterium | reverse complement strand
AAAAAACTGTATTTTTTTGTGGTAGGTGTAACATATGTCTTGACAACTAAGAGAATCTAAATAAAAATATGATATATGATTGTTGACAAAATTACTCGGGTATTATACAATTAAATTGTAAATCCCGAGTTATTCGGTATGGATTGTCGGGATTAGATGAGATAGTGAGGTGATAGCTATGAAGCTTTCAACAAGAGGAAGGTATGGTCTTAAGGCTATGTTCGACTTAGCCCTTCATGATGGAAATGAACCTATACCACTTAAATTGATAGCTGAGAGGCAAAAAATATCTGATCAATATCTTGAACAAATATTTTCGGCGCTAAAAAAGGCTGAACTTGTAAGAAGCGTTAGAGGAGCTCAAGGAGGTTACTTTCTATATAAAAAACCTAGTGAGATTACAGTGGGAAATATTCTTAGGGTATTGGAAGGTAATTTAAAGATAACGGATTGTCAGATGGATGAGGATCTATGTGAGAACTCCAATTCTTGTGCTACCAAGGGTGTTTGGACGAGACTTCAAAAGAGTATGGAGGCGGTTGTAGACTCTATAACCTTACAGGATATGGTCGACGACTATATTGAGGGAACTGACGAGCACGTGAACGATATTACTGATGGCTTAACAAAACATTAAATCGTTAAGCTTTATAATAACTATTAAGAGATGGAGATGGATTAAATGGAAAAAAGCAAAAGAATTTACATGGATTATTCAGCAACTACACCAGCTAAACAAGAAGTAGTAGATGAAATGTTACCATATTTCACAGAAGGTTTTGGTAATGCGTCAAGTATATACTCTTACGGTAAAGAAGCCAAACAGGCTCTAGATCAAGCTAGAGAAAGAGTGGCAGCACTTATCGGAGCAGATCCACAAGAAGTATACTTCACAGCAGGTGGATCAGAAAGTGATAACTGGGCTTTGGAAGGTGCAGCTTTCAAAAATAGGAAGAAAGGTAATCACATAATAACTTCAAAAATTGAGCACCATGCTATACTTCATACTCTTGAGTATCTTGAGAAAACTCATGGCTTTGAGGTTACTTACCTAGATGTAGATCAAGACGGTAAAATTAGCCTTGAAGATCTTGAAAATGCAATTAAAGACGAAACAATCCTAATTACTATTATGTTTGTTAACAATGAAATAGGAACTATAGAACCAATTAAGGAAATAGCTGAAATAGCTAAGAAACATAAGATACTGTTCCACACAGATGCGGTTCAAGCTTTAGGAAATGTTGAAATAAATGTCAAAGATCTTGGTATAGATATGATGAGTATGTCTTCACACAAGATATACGGACCAAAGGGTGTAGGGGCTCTTTACATCAGAAAGGGAGTAATGATAGACAACCTAATTCACGGTGGAGCTCAAGAAAGGAAAAAGAGAGCGGGTACAGAAAACATACCTGGTATAGTTGGTTTTGGTAAGGCCGCAGAACTTGCTAGAGTTAACTTTAAAGAGCACGTAGAAAAACTTACTAGACTAAGGGATAAGTTGATCGACGGTATAGAAAAGGCAATACCTTATACTAAGATAAATGGTCATAGAACAGATAGACATCCAGGAAATGCAAACTTTGCATTTAAGTACATCGAGGGAGAAGGTATGTTACTTTTACTTGATCACCTTGGAATAAGTGGCTCTTCAGGATCAGCTTGTACTTCAGGTTCACTAGATCCTTCACACGTTCTTTTGGCAATTGGACTAGAACATGAGATAGCCCATGGATCATTGAGATTGACAATAGGGGACTTCACTACAGAAGAAGATGTAGATTACGTAATTGAAAATCTTCCAAAGATTGTTCAAAGACTAAGGGATATGTCTCCTCTATATGAATCTGCAAAGGCTAGCGGAGAAGTTAAGTAAATAAATATATTTTTATAAATTAAATGTATTTTGTAAATGTATAAAAAAGTTTTGTAAATTAAGTTTAAAATAATATGATGAGGTGTTAATATGCAATACAGTGAAAAAGTAATGGATCATTTTATGAATCCTAGAAATATGGGAACAATTGAAAACGCAAGCGGAGTTGGTGAAGTTGGTAATCCACAATGTGGCGACATAATGAGGATATACCTTGACGTAGATGATAACCAAATTATCAAAGACGTAAAGTTTAAGACATTTGGATGTGGTTCAGCTATAGCGACTTCATCAATGGCAACAGAGATGATAAAGGGAAAGACTATAAAAGAAGCATTAGAACTTACAAATAAGGCGGTTGCTGAGGCTCTAGACGGATTACCACCAGTGAAAATGCACTGTTCTGTTTTAGCAGAGCAAGCCGTTAAAGCAGCTTTAATTGATTATGCTCAAAAAAATAACATCGTAATTCCAGAGTTAGAGGGCTATGAATTTGATGATGCCCACGATCATGGAGACGAGGAAGAATAATGAAAAAAGTTTTATTAGGAATGAGTGGAGGGGTAGACAGCTCGGTAGCTGCCTACCTTCTTCAAGAGCAGGGATATGAGGTTATAGGAGCTACTATGAGGCTGTGGAAGGATAAAACACAAGATGTAGAAGACATAGCCATTGATGCAAAAAAGGTAGCTGATACCCTTGGAATAAAACATATAGTAATCGATTTTGAAGATACTTTCAAAGGAGATATAGTAGATTACTTCATGGATTCATATTTTGAGGGAAAGACTCCAAATCCATGTGTTCTATGCAACAAAAAAATAAAGTTTGGAATGCTTTACGACAAGGCAAAAGAACTTGGTTGTGAGTACATAGCCACTGGGCACTACGCAAATGTAGAAGAAGGTCAAGACGGAAAATTGAGGATTAAAAAGTCTGATTTTGATGAAAAAGATCAGACCTATGTACTTTATAATTTAAACCAGGAAAAACTAAGGCACACACTTTTTCCAATAGGTAAGTACAATAAGGAACAGATAAGATCCATAGCTAAAAAAATTGGGCTTGAGGTTTATAATAAACCAGAAAGTCAGGATATTTGCTTCATACCAGATAATGACTATATTAAATTCATAAAAACGTACAGCGATAAAAAAGTTTCGGCTGGAAAATTTATGGATAAAAAAGGTAATGTACTGGGTGATCACAAGGGGATAATAAACTATACCATAGGTCAAAGAAAAGGGCTTGGAATAGCATTTGGAAAGCCGATGTACGTAATAGATATAAACGATAAAAACAACAGTGTCGTACTCGGCTCAAACGAGGATCTATTTAACGACGAGGTCAAAGCTAAGGGCGTAAATTTCGTTGAATTTGATAAAGATGAAGTGAGTTATCCACTTGAAGTAGAGGCAAAAATCAGGTACAGCGCAAAACCTGCAAAGGCTAAGGTATACAGAGATGGAGAGGATAGTTTCAACATAAAGTTCGAAACACCTCAAAGAGCTGCGACAAAGGGACAATCCATCGTATTTTACGACGGGAAGTACCTTGTTGGAGGAGGAATAATCGTATAGCTTATACTACTTACATATCTCAAAAATGTCACCAGTATTGGTGACATTTTTTGTTTTGGAAATGTTTGATTAATGGCCTTTCAACACTTATACTATAATTAGGAATTATAAAAAAATAAGGGAGGTATAATTTATGTCTAATGAAAAAAAATCGGCTAAGTCATATGTTCAGAGATTCGGTAAATTCCTGAGCGGTATGGTTATGCCAAATATCGGGGCATTTATAGCGTGGGGTTTAATCACGGCATTCTTCATTCCAACAGGATGGTTGCCAAATGAAAAACTAGCCACTCTAGTTGACCCTATGATTAAGTACTTATTGCCACTTCTAATAGCTTATACAGGAGGTAAGGCTATAGCTGGTCTAAGAGGTGGAGTAATGGGAGCAATCGCCGCTATGGGTGCCATAGTAGGTGCTGAGATACCGATGTTTATCGGTGCAATGATTATGGGACCACTAGCTGGTTATGTTATCAAGAAGTTTGATAAGGCTGTGGATGGTAAGATTCCAACTGGATTTGAGATGCTGGTAAATAACTTCTCAATAGGAATCTTAGGTATGATATTAGCGATATTTGCATATTTTGGAATAGGTCCATTTGTATCCGCACTTACTTTAATCCTTGAAAAAGGTGTTAGGATAATGGTAAACGCAGGATTATTACCACTAGTATCAATATTTGTAGAGCCAGCAAAGGTACTGTTCTTAAATAATGCGATCAACCACGGTATTTTCGCGCCAATTGGATTATTAGAGACAAAAGAGCTAGGAAGATCTATAATGTTCCTTCTAGAACCAAATCCAGGTCCTGGACTAGGTATACTTTTGGCTTACACTATATTAGGTAAGGGAAGCGCAAAAAACTCCGCGCCCGGTGCAATAATCATCCACTTCTTCGGTGGTATTCACGAGATATATTTCCCATATATACTTATGAACCCTGTGTTGGTTTTAGCGGCAATAGCAGGTGGAGCTTCTGGAGTATTTGTATTCTCATTACTAGGAGCTGGTCTTCCATCAACTCCATCACCAGGAAGTATTATAGCTTTGATGGCATTGGCTCAAAAGGGAGTTCACCTTCCAATACTAGCAGGTGTAGCTGTTTCTACAGTCGTTAGTTTCTTAGTGGCATCACCTTTTGTAAGAAGAGCTGCAGCTCAAGAGGGAGATATAGACAGCGCTAAGGCAAAGATGGCGTCTATGAAGGCTGAGAGTAAGGGAATCACTACAACTGCTGACGTAGAAGATTCTAATACCACTCCTCAAGCAGAAAATAACAAGGAAATCAAATCTATTGTATTCGCTTGTGACGCTGGAATGGGTTCTTCAGCTATGGGTGCTTCAAGATTTAAAAACAGGGTTAAAAATTTAAATCTAGATCTTAATATTACAAATTCATCAGTTGACAATATTCCAGAGGGAACTGACGTAGTTGTAACTCACGAAAATCTAACTGAGAGAGCTAGATCAAATAAACCTGATGCTGAAGTCATTTCTATAAAGAACTTCCTAAGCGACCCTAATATAGATGAATTATATAATAGATTAGAAAATGCTGATAAAAAATAGAGGATAGATATAAACTAGAATTTATAAAAATGTATAAAATATAAACAAAATATTATGTTCTAGATAAAACTAGAATTTAGATAATTACTGCTAGATTCTAAGAAAATTATTCTGATATATTATTTAGGTAAATTAAGAGGAAAAATTATGATAAGACTTTCGGAAAGACAAAAGTCCATAATATCTATTATAGTAAAGAATAAAGAAAAATATATAACTATTGCTGAGATTGCTGGGATTTTTAATCTCAGCAATAGAACTGTTTTAAGAGATTTTTCTAAAATAGAGAAGTGGTTTAGTCTAAATGACTTTAACATAAGCTCAAAACCTGGAAGAGGTATAAGTATTGATGAGACGGACGATAATAAGCAATTGATTTTAGAGTTACTAGAAATTGACAAGTTGGATAAGGGATATTCAAAAAAAGAGAGGATTACAACCCTAAAAATAGAACTTTTAAAATCAGATCAACCTGTAAAACTCTATTATTACTCAAAGGTATTTAATATTTCTGAAGGGACTTTGAACAAGGAAATAAAGTTAGTAGAAGATTGGCTAAAAAAATTTAATATAAGGCTCATTAGGCAAAAAGGAGTCGGAATGTACGTTGAAGGTACTGAAAAATCTCTAAGAGATGCCCAAATAGATTTGATTTACGATGGTTTCAAGCATGATGAGTTACTCAGTACCATAAGGGATGTAAAAAATATAGATAAATATGATAGCGAAATATTTGATCTACTGGATGCGGATATTATAAGAACAGTCAAGGATGCTTTTATGACGCTTTATGATGACGAGGATATTAATTTTGCCGATAATTCAGCTGTGGCACTTATAGTCCACATATCTCTAGCACTTCAGCGTATAGAAAAGGGCGACAGAATTAATATGAATTCCAAGATTTTAAATGAACTTAAGCGATCTGAGGAGTTTAAAATGGCATCAAAGATAGCTAGGAGCTTGACGAAGTTAAGATCATATAATATTCCAGAAGAAGAAATTGCATATATAACAATGCATTTACAGGGAGCTAAATTAAAAATTACAGATACCGACAGATATTTTGACTATGACAACCTGGACTTAGATCATATTCTAAACAAGTTTCTCGAGTATATGTCTAAGGTTACATCAGTTGATTTATTAAACGATCACAAGCTGTATTCAGATTTAAAAAACCATATGAAACCAGCTATTGCCAGGATTAAAAACAATATGGATATAAGAAATCCAATACTCGATGATGTGAAATCAAAATATGAAAATATCTTTGAGAAAGTCGTGGTTGGATCTGATATAATAAGGGATTTTTTAGATAAGGATATTCCAGAATCAGAGATAGGTTATATAACTATGCACATTGGTGCGGCACTGGAAAGAGATAGCTTTAAAGAAGATTTTTCGGATATTAGGGCAGTAGTCGTTTGTCCGACCGGCATAGGAACTTCTTCATTGTTGGGAACAAATATGAGAAAGGCTTTTAAGGGAATCAAAATCCTAAGCTCCATCTCATCTCTTGACTTAGATGAGGATAGACTTAAACGTGATGGCGTTGACGTGATTGTGAGTACAGTAAATGTTAGTACTGATAAAATAAAATCCATAGTGGTATCGCCTTTTTTAAATGCTGACGAAAAGTTAAAACTTAGCGACTGCTTTTTAGAACTAAGAGATAAAAGAGAATATGAAGTTACAAAAATAGAGTCAGAACGAATAAAGTATGAGAGTAAATTAAGTTCTGATGAAATATACAATATTTCAAGTTCAGTAGTTCACCTTATAGACTTCCTTAATAATAGCGAAAAGAAAGTTATTGAAAAAGATATTATTGATAAGTTGGGAAGTGAATTAAAAGAAGATTTAAGGCTAATTTCACAAATTACAACGGACGGAAAAGATGATTTGGTAGATGATATAATGAGTCGTGTCGATATAAGTACTCCAATATTTCATGAGGCCAGGCTATTATACCTTCATTGCAAGACTTTAAATACTGACGAGAGTAAAATTTTCTTATCGACTTTTGAAAGGGAGTATGAGATTGAGGGTTCAAATATTAAAACCGTACTGACCTTTATATTAAAAGAAAATGATGAGTACGCAAAAAAAGCCTTTAGCTATATATTTGATAAAATTGCTGAGCAAGATGAAATGATAAATGCCCTAAAAATGGGTAAAATTGAAATTATAGAGGAAAAGATAACAAGTTACTTAAAGGGATTCTTAGCAGAGTCGATTAATAAAGAAAAAAATTAGGAGGTAAATTATGAGTAATGTACTAGTAAGAGAGAATATTTTTTTAGGACTTGAGTCCATGTCAAAAGAAGAGGCAATAAAATTAGCAGGTCAAAAACTTGTAGATGGTGGTTATGTTGAGCCAGCATATATCGATGCCATGCTTGAAAGAGAGAAAGTTATGTCAACTTATATGGGCATGGGTGTAGCTATACCACACGGTGTAAATGAAGCAAAAAAAGAGATCAAAGAGTCAGGAATAGTTATTTTGCAATTCCCTAATGGAGTAAGTTTTGATGGGGAAAAAGCATTTATACTCTTTGGTATAGCAGGCAAGGGCGATGAACACCTAGAGATATTATCAAATATAGCTGTAGCTCTTGATGAAGATCTTACAGAAAAACTAAAAAATACTAATGACAAGGAAGAATTCATGAGCAGATTTGCTTAATAATGAAGACTTGCTAAGAATAAAGGAGATTTAAGATGAAAAAAGCTTTACAATTTGGAGCAGGAAACATAGGTAGGGGATTTATAGGAGCTCTACTAGAAGAATCAGGATATGAGGTGGTGTTTGCAGATGTAATCCAAGATACCATCGACAGGATAAACAATGAGAAAAAATATAAGATTTTTATAAAGGACGTCGAGCTTGAAGAGTTGGAAGTAAAAAATATTTCAGCAGTAAATTCTAACTCAAAAGAAATTATCGATGAGATAAAAGACGCTGAGATTATTACTACAGCAGTTGGTCCTAACGTTTTGAAAATAATATCTGCTACTTTGAGAGAAGGGCTAAAATCTAGATTTGAATCTGGTAAAAAAGACTATTTAAATATTATCGCTTGTGAAAATGCGGTATATGCGAGCTCCTCTTTAAAGGAATACATAATGGATGGGGTAGAAGGTGATTTGAAAGATTATATTGAAACTTATGTTGGTTTTCCAAATTGCTCTGTCGACAGAATAGTACCTCCATCACATAATGAGAATCCACTCGATGTAACCGTGGAGAAATACTATGAGTGGAATGTAGAAAAAGATGGTTTCAAAGGCGATATTCCTGAGATAAAGGGAATGAATTTAGCAGATAATTTATTAGCTTATATCGAGAGAAAACTGTTCACTCTAAACACTGGTCATGCTATTTGCGCATATCTTGGAAATTTAAAGGGACTTCCTACCATAGACAAGGCTATAGAAGACGAAGACGTATTTGCTGTAGTTAAGGGAGCTATGCAAGAAAGCGGATTGGCGCTAGTGAACAAGTTTGGATTTGAAAAAGATGTTCACTTTGCATATATTGACAAGATAATTAAGAGATTTAAAAATCCATATCTTCAAGACGATGTTAAAAGAGTTGGTAGAGAGCCTTTGAGAAAACTTTCCGATACAGATAGACTTGTAAAGCCTATGATGACAGCAAGGGAGTACGGCATTGAGACTCCAAATTTGATAAAAGGTATAGCTGCAGCATTACATTATAAAAATAACGAGGATAAGCAGGCAAATGAGCTTCAAGAAATGATAGAAAATAGCGGTATAGAAGAAACCATTAAGAAGGTAACTAATATTAAAGACGATAAGTTGATATCAGATATTGTAAAAGAGTATAAAAAACTTTAATAACTGTTTGATAATAATAAAACACAAAAATAAATTGATTTTTTTATAAAATCATAGTAAAATGAATCTATAAGTATAATATTAAAGCAATGAAGGGGAGTAGTATTAGGTGAGTTGTCACAGAGAGGAAATGGCTGGTGAGAATTTCCACATCATATCCTATGAAGCAGCCCTGGAGCAACGTTGGCGAAATTAAGTAGTCATCGTCGGTAGTTCCGTTATAACTAAGGTTTACCAGAGGTCTTTATGATGAATTAGGGTGGTACCGCGGATTTTCGCCCCTACAGTTGTAGGGGCTTTTTTATGTTTACAAAAGCATAATAAGAATTAATTGCCAACTTTATTGGGATTGTATAAAAGCCGAGGGTAAAGAATATTAAAGAAATAAAATCAATGAACTCAAGGAGGAATGAAAATATTATGAAACAGTTAGGAATTAACGAGATAAGAACTAAGTTTAAGGATTTTTTTGAATCAAAGGGACACTACATAGCACCTAGCCATTCTCTAGTACCAGATGGAGATAAAAGCTTGTTGCTTATAAACTCAGGTATGGCACCTTTGAAAAATTACTTTGCGGGTATTGAAAAACCGCCTAAAGAGAGGATGAGCACCTGTCAAAAATGTATAAGGACAGGAGATATTGAAAATGTGGGTGTAACTGCAAGGCATGCGACATTCTTTGAGATGATGGGAAATTTCTCATTTGGAGATTATTTTAAAGACGATGCCATAAAATGGAGTTATGAATTTGTAACTAAGTGGCTTGAGATACCGGAAGATAAAATCTGGGTTACAGTATATGAAGATGATGACGAGGCTTTTGAAATTTGGGAGAATAAAATAAACTTCCCAAAGGAAAAGATAGTTAGACTCGGAAAAGAAGATAACTTCTGGGAAATAGGTCTAGGACCTTGTGGACCTTGTTCAGAAATATATTTTGACAGAGGGGAAGAATATGGTTGCGATGATCCAGATTGCAAGCCAGGCTGTGATTGTGACAGGTTCTTAGAATTTTGGAACTTAGTATTTACTCAGTTTGATAGGAAAGAAAACGGGGATTATGAGCCTTTAGAAAACAAGAATATAGATACTGGTATGGGCCTTGAACGTATGGGATGTATAATGCAAAACGTAGATACAATTTTTGAGGTCGATACAATAAAATATCTTCTAGATAAGATATGTTCTATGAGTGGGGTTAAATATGGCGAAAATCCAAAAAATGACAAATCTATAAGGATAATAACAGATCATACTAGGGCTGTTACATTTATGATAGGCGATGGCATACTTCCTTCAAATGAAGGTAGGGGATATGTACTAAGAAGACTTCTTAGAAGGGCTTCAAGACATGGCAAGCTTTTAGGAAATGAAGAGCCGTTTATATATAAGCTAGTAGAAGATGTTGTAAAGACTTCAGGAGATGCCTATCCAGAAATAAAAGACAATATGGAGTACATTCAAAAGGTCGTTAGAATTGAAGAAGAAAAATTTGCTGAGACTATAGATCAGGGTAGTGATATGCTTATGGACTACATAGAGAAAATGAAAGAAAAAAATATAGATACCCTTGAGGGTTCTGTTGCCTTTAAACTTTATGACACATATGGTTTTCCTATAGATCTAACTCAGGAGATATTAGAAGACGAAAATCTAAAAGTAGATTTAGATGAGTTTGAAAAAGAGATGGAAGCTCAAAAGACTAGGGCTAGAGAAGCTAGAGGTAATATGGAAGACGAGAGTTGGAAGGTAGATCCACTTTCACAACTTGAAGATGTAAAATCAGAATTTAAAGGTTACTTTGATCTAAGCGAACAGTCAAATGTAAGTGCGATTGTAGTTGACTCTGAAATTGTAAGAAGCGCTAAAGAGGGACAAGATGTAATAATAGTTCTTGATTCTACTACTTTCTATCCAGAAGGCGGAGGTCAAGTAGGAGACAGAGGACTTATTATCTCAGATGGCGGCCTTAGGATTGAGGTAAGGGATACTAAAAAAGGTGCCAATGGAAGCATAAGGCATTTTGGAAAGGTAGTAAAAGGAGAAGTAAAGGTAGGAGATAGAGTGACTACGGCTGTTGACGTAAGAAATAGGATATCTGCCGGAAGAAATCACTCCGCTACACATTTGCTACACGCAGCACTTAAAGAGGTTTTGGGAGCTCATGTAAATCAAGCTGGTTCTCTCGTGACAGCAGATAGACTTAGATTTGACATAACTCACTTCGAAGCAATAAAGAAAGATGAGTTAGAAAGAATAGAAAAAATCGTAAATGACAATATCCTAAGGGCTCTTCCTGTAAGTGTTGAATATATGAACATTGAAGAAGCTAAGGCCTCTGGAGCTCAAGCACTGTTTGGAGAAAAGTATGGTGACATCGTTAGGGTTGTCACTATGGGTGATGCATCAGTAGAACTATGTGGAGGAACTCATTTAAATAACACAGCTGAAATAGGTGCTTTTAAAATTTTATCTGAAAGCGGAGTGGCATCTGGAGTTAGAAGGATAGAGGCCATTACAGGTTATGAGGTTTACAGATTTTTAAACGAAAAGATAGATTTACTAGAGGAAATTAGCTATTCACTTAAAGTTCAAGAGTCAAATATAGTTTCAAAAGTAAAATCACTATCTGAAAGTGAGAAGGAACTTAAAAAAGAATTGCATGACATCAAACAAAAGGAAAGTTTAAACAGCTTGTCAGATATCGAGAATTCAAAAGTAGATGTAGATGGAATAACAGTCATCGCTTCTAAGGTAAGTGGAATGGACAACAACCTTCTCAGAGAAAATGCTGATATGTTAAGGGATAAAAATAAAAATTGTGTTATACTATTAATAAGTGCTGATGGTGATAGAGGAAGTATAGTTGCGACTGCTTCAAAAGAGGCTATCGATAGAGGTATACATTCAGGAAACCTACTTAGGGAAATAGCTAAGATAGCTGGAGGAAAAGGAGGAGGTAGACCTAATATGGCTCAAGGAGCTATATCTGATACCTCAAAGGTAGACCAAGCTATCAGTGCAGTTGTTCAAGAGGTCAAAAAGCAACTTAGTTAATGGTAAAGGGGTTTTTGTTATGAGTAAAGACATGGACTACACGATGAAATTTGAAGGCCTTAGCAGTGACAAGATGAATATAGAAGAAACTATATTCTTCGTTTACGATGCTATGAGCGAGAAGGGATACAATCCCATCAACCAGATTATAGGTTATTTGTTATCAGGAGATTCAAGCTATATAACAAGCCATAAAAACGCAAGAAATATCATTAAGAGATTTGAAAGAGATGAGATTCTTGAAGAGATAATCACAAAGTACATAAATAAATAATGGTTCAAATTCTTGAACCGTAGAATTGAGGAAAAGATGAATAAAAAGATATTGTTTATTATTCTATCTTTAGCTCTCTTTTTAACTTCTACCTTGCCAGAAATGCCCTCTTCAGCACAGAGTGAGGGCAGGGGCAAGGTAATTGTATTAGATTTAAACAAAACTTCACTAGAAAATATGCAAAATATTAAGTCTATCAACAGATTGATTAAGTCTAGAGGTTTTGTAGCTCTTATGAATATAAGGGGAGATAGAGGATATAATGACAGGAGAAACTTTGCGACAATTGGTTCATCTGCAAGGGCTAATATAATAGATGAAGACGTGCTGAGTTTCTTAGAGGCAGACAAATTTCAAAAGCAGCAATTTAAAGCAAACACAGGAAAGTCAGCCACGAAAATCATTCATTCCAATATAAATAAATCAGTTTTCATAAATGAAGATAGCGGGGAGTTTAAATCTGTTCTAGGTACATTGGGGCAGACCATAAGAGAAAATAAACTGAGGACCGCTCTTATAGGAAATGCTGATTATTCTGATATCGAGGGAGAGAATAAAGATAGAAATCTCGGTCTTGCCATAATGGATAATTACGGTAGGATAGATAATGGTAAGATTGAGGACATGAATATAAAAAATCCAAATTTTCCTTTTGGAGTTGTTACCGATTATAAAAAACTAGAAGAGGAAACAAAAAAAGCTAGGGAAAATTCTGACGTTATATTTGTGGAATTAGGAGATACTCAAAGGCTAGACCTTTTTAAACCTAGCCTAAACAAAGAAACGTACAGAAAAATGAAGTTTAGGATATACAAGGAGATGAATCCCTATTTAGATAGCGTCATTAATACCCTTGAACCTGAGGATACACTCTATATTATGGGTGGGTTTCCAAGCGCATTTGACTATGCAAATAACAGGAGGTTATCTCCTATTATAAAGGTTAGAGGAAAAGATACCCAAAAAGGTCTTTTGAGATCAAAGACGACTAGAAGAGAGGGTATAGTAGCCAACTTAGATGTAGGAGTAGATATATTAAATGAGTTGGGACTAAAAAACGAATTGATGATCGGTCGTGCCTTTGACGATGTGAAAAGAGATGACAACATAGAGTTCATTGAAAAAGACTATAATAAAGTCGTGTCTATTTCAGGTATCAGGATGACGATAATAAATATATTTGTAATCCTAATAGTAATATCTTGGATACTGTCGGCTATACTTATAATTTTTAAAGAAAAACTTGAAAACAAATTTGGCAAACCGATTAAAAAGGGTGTAATTACTTTTTCAAAAGAACTGCTTAAAGCGGGGATAATACTTCCTTTTAGTTTTCTAGCAGCTGGGGCATTACCGTTTAGCTCCGAGGCTGCAATTGCATTTAATATCGTTTTAGTTACCGTAATTTCCTATATAGTTTCAAGTCTGTTATTTAAAGACTCTATGAAACAGCTAGGATTCTTAGCGGGGATTATGATTTTATTCATAGTTATCGATTCGATATTGGGAACGCCAATGATGCAAAACAACATCATGAGTTATGATCCTATCGTAGGTGCTAGGTATTACGGAATAGGAAACGAATATGAAGGGGTAACTATAGGTGCGACAATATTTGCTCTGGCAGCCTTGGTTGAGTTATTCAATATGAAGAAGCTAGTAGCTACAATAATTGCCATAGTGGTTCTTATAACAAGTGCATACCCTTCTATGGGAGCTAACGTAGGGGGAGCAATTTCAGAATCAGCCGGCTTTATAGTTTTTCTACTGCTACTTTATAATGTAAAGATTGACATTAAGAAGGCCATACTTATTTTCGTTGCTGTTGTAGCGATTGTAGCAGGGTTTGCAGCGGTGGACATTATGATGGGTCTAGGGTCACACTTAGGAAATTTTGTAGAGCAGATATTTATCAACGGTCCTTCAGAGGTAATACTTACATTTACTAGAAAAATAGAGATGAATATTAAGATAGCTAGGATTTCTATTTGGATCAACGTATTGATCGCAGCGGTTATTTTGTTCTTCTTGATGCTATTTAGACCAAATAAGCACTTTAGGATGTTGAGGCAAAAAAATCCAATTATCTTTAATGGATTTTTGGCAATGGCCGTCGGCTCAATCGTAACTCTATTGGTTAATGACTCTGGAATTGTAGCAGCAGCTACGGCAACTATTTATATATTGATACCCGTACTAATATCTAGTATGGATATATTATATGGGACAGAAGTAAAAGATGTTAAAAGATAGAATAATGGGACTTGATATAGGAGATAAGACTATTGGTGTTTCTGTGAGTGATCTACTAGGTATAACAGCTCAGGGCATCACTACTATCAAGAGAAAATCAAAAAAACAGGATGTAGAAGAATTAAAAAAAATAATCGACGAATACGACGTTAAGAAAATAGTATCAGGGCTTCCGATCAATATGAACGGAAGCTTTGGTCCAAGAGCCCAAAAAGTTCAAAATCTATGCGAATTTATATCGATGGAAACTGGACTTGAAGTTGATTTCTGGGATGAGAGGCTATCGACCATGGAGGTCGAAAACATGCTTATTCAAGGGGATGTAAGCAGAAAAAAAAGAAAGAAAGTCATAGATAAGCTCTCGGCGGTAATAATACTACAGGGATATATGGACAGTCACAATTAAATACGATTTTGATAAAAGGTCAAAAAATTATTAAAAATTCTATTATGTATTTTATTAATTTTGTTGACTTTTTTTCAATTATGATTTATATTATAAATATAGTATTTTCAATTGAAAATTTTTTAAGGAGGTTCGTATGGTAGTAGATAGAAGCAAAAATAAAGACTTAACCTCTAATCAGAGTATAATGGAGGTCTTAAAAGAGAAGTTAAAAAGTACGGGATTTAAGATTACTCCTCAAAGAAGAGCTATAATTGAAGTCCTAATTGAAAATGACGACAAACACCTTAGCTCAGAAGAAATTTATGACAAAGTAAGAGTAAACTGCCCTGAAATCGGACTTGCAACTGTATACAGAACAATGCAGTTACTAGATGAGATTGATGCTATCTCAAGGTTAAATTTAGATGACGGATGTATTAGATATGAAATTAATGTAGAGGGTGAAGACGCCCACCATCACCATCACTTGATTTGTAGTGAATGCGGAAAGATAATAGAAGTAAAAGAAGATCTATTGGATTCTATAGAAGAACAAATTGAAAAAGATTACAAATTTGAAATCAAGGATCACGATCTTAAATTCTATGGCAAGTGCTCAGATTGCCAATAAAGTTGAGCGAATAAAAGTACATCAAAGTACTTGTTTATATGTTAATTCTTTAGTAAAAGTTTTATTATGTATAGACAGATAAAATCCCCTATCTCTTAAATTGAGGCAGGGGATTTTTATTGTATTCAGTCCTGATTTTCGTCTTATAACTTTCTGTTGACTCTAATCATATAATTTTTAGATCACATACCTATACTATCAAAGTGTAACTTTTATTAATTAAGATACCATTTGAAAGTAAGTATAAAGTGAAATAACTGTAAATATAAATAATAACAAAACTAAGAGAGATTCGACTATATTTGAAAATCTACTTCCAACCCTTAGAAATCCCAATGAAATATTTCTTCTCGAAAATGGGAAAAACAGCGGTACACCCATCTTTGTAAACAGGTCTAAGATTATGTGTGTCGAAAAAGAAATTGTACCCATTAACGCAATACCGTGAAATCCTACTACGTTATTTTTTATCATCAAATTTTCAAAACCCCTTAACCAAATATAAATTAAAGGAATAAATATTAGACTATGGGTGAATTGCCTGTGTTTTAGATGTGGGAGAATTGAAAACGCAAAAAAAGACAAATAGTAGAACTTAGGGAAGTGAAAAGTGTATAACAGCAACCCTATTGAAATTAACTCGAAAGAAATCAATATCTTTCTCATTTTTTTCTCTGTCAACTTTCTCTCCAAAAAAGCTATAGATATAAAGGCAATCAATCCGGCAATTATAAAATTCTTGTTATATTTAAGCGATATATACATTATAGCTATGTTGAGAATATAAATAACCAGCCTATATATTTTTTTGGAAAATTCCTTTCTGAATATAAACGAAGAAAAAATTGAATCGGGCTCATCTATGTCAGGAAGAATCGATAGTAATGAAGCGAAAATCATGGCTAAAACGTCTACTTTGAAGTGCATAAATGTTGCAGTTTGAACAGTTGTAAGCGTACCTACAATCAAATGTGTCCTACCTTTCATCTCTTTTTCCTCCTTAACAATATATCAATAGAATACTCGAACGTTCATCTGTTGTCAATAATTACGAGTTTACGAAGTTGATTTGATGTGTTAAAATATTCTTAGCAATGTGTTCGTTTTATTTTAAATATTAAAGTTTATATTGATGTGTTCGGGATAAAATAATTTATAGAGGAGTTGATAATTTGAGTAAAAGAGGATTTAATAATAAAAATCACAAATTTAAATATAATGATAACAATAGAGACAATAAATATAAAAACGCAAAAAAATTATTAAACATGAGTCACAATAAAAAAAGAGGACAGATTTTAAAAGGAAATAAAAAAGAGGAGAGGGCTATTAAGGTAATACCTCTGGGCGGACTAAATGAGGTAGGAAAGAATATGATGGCTCTAGAGTATGATGACGAAATAATTGTAATTGATGCAGGGCTATCATTTCCTGAAGACGAGATGCTAGGTGTAGATATAGTAATTCCGGACATTACATATCTAGTAGAGAATTTTGACAAGGTAAAGGGTATATTTATAACTCACGGTCACGAGGACCATATAGGGGCCCTACCATATGTACTTAAAAAACTAAACGTACCTGTTTACGGTTCTAGACTTGCTCTGGGATTAGTTCAAGTAAAGCTTAAAGAACACAAGATAAACAATGCTAAATTGATTACTGCTGGAAAGGGAGATGTTTTCAAAACCAAGCACTTTAAGGTAGAGTACATTAAAAACAACCACAGTATACCGGATGCTTATTCTCTAGCTATACATACAGACCAGGGAATAATCTATCATACTGGAGACTTTAAGATAGATCTAACTCCTGTTGACGGTCAGGTTATGGATTTACATAGGATAACTGAGTTAAGCACAAAGGGTATATTACTTATGATGGCTGACTCTACAAATGCAGAAAGACCAGGAACTACAGTATCAGAAAAAAATGTTGGAGTTGGAATTGACGAGCTGTTCAACAGGGCAGGAGAAAGCAGGATATTTGTAGCTACATTTGCATCAAATGTTCATAGGCTTCAACAGATACTAGATACCGCGAAGAAGTTTGACAGAAAGGTCGCTGTATCTGGAAGGTCAATGGTAAATATAGTTCATGTAGCAAAGGAACTTGGATTTTTAGAGTTTAACGATGAGGATTTTATAGATTTAGTCGATATAGATAATTATGAGGATAAAAACCTAGTGATTATAACGACAGGATCTCAAGGGGAACCAATGTCCGCCTTAGCTAGAATGGCTACTTCCGAACATAAATTGGTTGACATTAAAGAAGGAGATCTAGTTATAATCTCAGCAAATCCTATTCCGGGAAACGAAAAGTTAATATCAAAAGTAATTAACTTTTTAGTTGAAAAGGGAGCTAATGTAGTAAGCAGTGCGATAGCCGATATACACGTATCAGGTCACGCATATCAAGATGAGCTTAAGCTTTTACAGATACTCGCTAGACCAAAATACTTCATGCCGGTACACGGAGAGTATAGGATGCTAAAGAAACACAAGGAGTTGGCGGTTGAGACAGGAGCAAACCCAGACAATGTGTTTATAATTGAAAACGGAGATGTATTTGAGATAAATAAGCACTCTGCTAAGGTAAACGGAAAGGTGCACTCAGGAAATATATTAGTAGACGGATTAGGAGTTGGCGATGTTGGAAATATCGTACTTAGGGATAGAAAGCACCTATCTCAAGATGGTTTGATGACCGTGGTAGTTACAATATCCAGTGATACGGGAGATATACTATCAGGTCCAGATATAATATCAAGGGGATTTGTTTACGTGAGAGAATCCGAATATCTAATTGATGGAGCCAAAAAAATAGTTAGAGATATAATAGATGAATGTGGTAAGAGAGATATTAAAGAGTGGTCTTATCTAAAAAATACTATAAAAGACGAACTTAAACAATATCTATACCAAAGAACTAAGAGAAACCCGATGATCCTTCCAATTATTATGGAGGTAAGTCTATAATTCGGTCGATTTAATCGACTGTATAATGGTCACATATAGTTGGCCGTTATTTGAAATAAAACTAACTGACCCCTGATCCACGGATTGGGGGCTTGCTAATTAAAGGAGAGATTATGTTTAATTTACAATTACCGGATTTGCTCTCGTCGATAGTTGCCATCGTCATAGCAATATCCGTACATGAATTTGGTCATGCTTTTGTCGCCTATGTTTTTGGAGATGACACAGCGAGAAACCAGGGAAGGATGTCTTTTAATCCAGCTAGGCACTTAGATCCGGTTGGGATACTCGCAATGATAATTTTTCATATAGGTTGGGCTAGGCCCGTACCAGTCAATCCAAACAACTTTAAAAATTATAGGTTGGCAAATTTCTGCGTAAGTATAGCAGGGGTAACGATGAATGTAGTATTTGCTATTATAGGAGCGCTTGTGTATAAATATGTGCATTTTTACGCTATAAACCTTATAGCCCAGTATACTATCATTTATAACCTCGTCTTTGCTAGTTTTAACTTACTACCAATACCGCCTTTAGACGGATGGAGTTTGATTTCGACTTTCTTGCCTTATAAGCTTAACTATTACGCTGCAAAAGTTGAAAGGTATTCATTTATAATCTTTGTCTTGATGATTATGACAAATGCCTATACAATTTTTGTTAATCCAGTATATCAGGCCCTAAATGGTCTTGTGATGCTGTTGGTATAAGGGTGAAGTGATGGATTACAAAATTACTATAGAAAATTTTGAAGGTCCACTAGACCTGCTTTACGAGCTTATAACGAAGAAAAAATTAAAAATAGAAGATATATCTATAATAGAGATAACAGAGCAGTATATAGAGTATATAGGCCTTATAGATAAGGAAAACATAGATATAGCTGTCGACTTTATATCTATGGCAACTAAGTTATTGGATATAAAGTCGAGGTTTTTGCTTTATTTAGAACATAGCACTGAAGAAAATCCCGCCGAAAATCTCGTTTTACAACTAGAGAGATACAAGGTTTTTAAAGATGCTAGCGAATATATAAGGTCAAAAATTTTATATGACGACAATAAATTCTATAGAAAGAAAGCCGAATTGGTATTTGAAGATGAAATTGATTTTTCTAATATAAGCTTAGATAAGATGATAGAACTCTTGCCTTCCTTATTTACTCAAGAAGAAGACGAGTACAAGGACAGGAAAGAATTTGAGCTAAAGGAGATTGTCAAAAAGAAAAACATAAGCTTAAATGAGAAGATAAAAGATGTCAGAAGTTATATTCAAAATAAAAAGGTCGTTTCATTTTCAGAAATAGTAGAGAGTGATGACAAGGATAATATAATCGCAGCTTTCTTATGTATTCTAGAAATGATAAAGGGAAAGGAAATTGAGGTGCGTCAAGAAGGTACCTTTGATAATATAATTATTAAAAAGATTAGATGAGGTGAGTATGGAAGAGAATATTAATACTGACAAAAATAATGAGAAGGATGTAGCTAAGCAAAACTTAGACGATGCTGAGCTTAGATCTGCCCTTGCGTCAATTCTCTTTGCATTTGGAGATCCAATAACGCCTAAGGAGATCAAAAAAGCATTTGATGGGATTAGTGAATCGAGGATTAAGTCAATGCTTCTACAGATGATGTCAGACGACTACAGTGGAAAAGAGGGGCTTAAAGTTATAAGACTTCAAGATGCCTTTCAGATGTGTACATCAGAAGACAACGAAACTTATATTGTGAAGTTATTTGATAAGTCTAGGAAAAAACCTCTATCAAATGCTATGATGGAAACACTTACGATAATTGCATATATGCAACCGGTAACTAGGGTTGAGATAGAGGATATAAGAGGCGTCAAATGTGATAACGTGATAAGGAGGTTGCTTGAGTACAAGTTGATCGCAGAGGCAGGAAGATTAGAGAAAATTGGAAAACCGATTATATATAGGACGACGGATGAATTTTTGAAGTTGATGGAGATAGAATCGGTTAGTGACTTACCTAATATCGAGCTAAAGGAGGAAGAATATGAGGATAGTAACGAATAAGAACCATAAGTTAAATGATGAGTATGTAGTTATCCTAAAGGGAGAGAATCAAAAGCCAGAGTTGCCACAAGAACTGGACGAAATAGTAGAAAAAATAATAGAGTCTGGTAAAACAGGAGAGTTTAATGTTTATGTTGGGGCAGAAATTAAAAGGATATACCTTGAAGAGTTAAAATCGGATAAGGAAAAAGTAAGAAAAATCGGAGGGAAGATATCTAAATACCTTCTAAACCTAGATCATGAAAATGATGATGAAGATGAAAAATCAAGCGAGAAGCCTCTCATAAAGGGAGCTATTTATGGAGCGGAGTTATTAGGAGAAAATCTATACTCTTTTGTAGAGGGTCTTAACTTAGGTTCATATATTTTTGATAAGTACCTAAATAATAAAAAGACAAATGAAATAGAGGAAATAGTGATTTCTGGTATAGACGAAGATATTGAAGAAGCGCTATTGGTATCAGACTTCCAAAAATTTGCAAGGGAATTGGTAAATGAGCCTTCGAATGTAATTTACCCAGAGACTCTAGCTAAACAAGCTAAGGAAGAATGCGAAAAAAATGGTGTTGAGATAGATATTTACGATAAAGTTGAAATAGAAAATTTCCAGATGGAGGCGTTTTTATCAGTCGCTAGAGGATCATCAAATGAACCTAGACTAGTAGTTATGAGATATATGGGAAATCCTCAAAGCGATGAAATATTAGGACTAGTAGGTAAGGGTATAACTTATGACACCGGCGGATACTCTATAAAGCCTACCTCTTCTATGCTGAGCATGAAGTCTGACATGGGTGGAGCTGCATCAGTAATTGCCGCTATAAACGCAATAGCAAAGCTCAATTTGAAATCGAATGTAGTAGGTGTTTGTGCACTTTGTGAAAACTCTGTATCTGGAAACTCTTATAAGCCTGGAGATATCATAGGATCTATGAAGGGTACTACAATTGAGGTTCTAAATACTGATGCTGAGGGTAGACTAACCTTAGCTGATGCCGTGCACTTTGCCATATCTCAAGAGGGAGCTACAAAGATAGTGGATATAGCGACTTTAACAGGGGCTGCCTTAGTAATATCATCTCACGTCGCTACTCCAGTGGTGTCCAATGATGATGAATTCTATAAAAAATTAGAGAAAGCCACTCAAAAAACAGATGAAAAGATGTTTAGACTTCCTGTATATGATGAGTTTAGGGATTTTATCAAAGGTAAGGAAGCTGATATTAAGAACACGACTTCTGAAGGAGCTGGGTGTATAACAGCTGGACTTTTCGTAGGGGAGTTCGTCGATGATAGACCATGGCTTCATCTAGATATTGCTGGTACGAGCATGTCAAAGAATGCTAAAAATTACGTAAGTTATGGTGCAACAGGCGCACCTGTGCGTACTTTAATTGAATTAGCTAAGGATTTTTAATAAAAGTTAATTATGAATAATCAATTGTTTATAATTAATTTTATATAATTAATTAAATGTCTATAATTAATCGATTGTTTTAAGATTATATTTTGTGTTTATTGATAGAAAGGTATTTTTATGAGTAAAAAGAAAGGGGCGATGGGTCTTCTCCTCACTTCGATCATGTGGGGAGGAGGATTTGTCGCGACTAGGCACGCCCTAGATGGGGGATTTAGCTCCCTTCAAATAAATACATACAGGTTTATGCTAGCCTCAATACTTCTTTACTTATTATACATAAAGAGGGTTAACTCAAATATAAATTTCAGGACTCTAAAAAACGGTATTATTTTAGGAGCACTGTTATTTCTACCATTCATATTACAAACTGAGGGTTTGAAATACACAACAGGGGCAAAGAATGCTTTTATTACAGCTACAAATGTTGTTATTGTTCCCTTCTTAGCATGGCTTATATACAGGGTAAGAATATCAGGAAAGAAAATACTCTGTTCGGTGATGGCGCTAATAGGTATTGCAATTCTTTCCCTTGAAAGAGATTTGAGTTTTAATTACGGAGATTTTCTGACACTTTTATGTGCTTTTGGTTTTGCACTTCAGATATTATACGTAAATAAGTTTTCGAGGATGAGCGAGGTGGTTACCTTAACTCTGATTCAGTTTATTACAGCAGCAGTTTTGTCAGCGATTTGTATGCTTATACTTGATCCGTCGAAATTAAATCCAACACCTCTAGGTATTGGAGGACTCATTTATTTAGCTGTTTTTTCTACACTAGCTGGTTTCTTGCTCCTTACAGTATGCTCCAGGGTAGTGAGTGGAACAAGTGCAGCTCTTATATTATCAACTGAGTCAGTTTTTGGAACCTTCTTCTCATGGCTGATGTTAGGTGAGGCAGTTACACTAAAGATATTAATTGGTAGTATAATAATTTTTGTAGCTATAATTGCTTCTGAAGTTGATTTTTCTGACTTTAAAAATGCAAGGATAAAATACGGTAAAAATTAAATAATCAATAGTAAATAAGGTCATCAGTATTTATAATTAAGTATTGATGGCCTTTTTGTTTATTTCGTAGTGGATAAAAAAATTTTATATATAATAATGAGATTAATATTCTATAAGGTATTGACAACCATTAGCTTTATTAATATAATTAAGTTAATAGGTAATGATTTCATTATTATAGACAAAGAATTATTAGGTTATAATCTATTTCATTTAGAAATTAATTGTAATCTATGATTTTTTTTGTTGCAAGAATTAACGTCATTTTCGTTAGTGATGAAAGGAGGAAGCTATGAATCTTACTGTTGCGCCTACTGGAGTTGAGATGAAGGTTCTTAAAATTAAGGGTAAGGACGATCAACAAAGGTTTTTAAACAATCTAGGTTTTGTAGAGGGTAGCTCTGTAACCGTTATTTCCGAGCATGATGGAGATTTAATCGTCAAGGTAAAGGAAAGTAGAGTCGCTATCGGAAAAGACCTTGCAAAGAGAATAATTGTTTCAGCTTAATGGAGGTTTATTTATGTTAACGCTAAGAGATGCCGTCGTAGGGAGAAACTACAAGGTAAAGAGACTACACGGCGAAGGAAGAGTTAAAAAGAGGATTATGGATATGGGATTGACTAAGGGTACCCCTATATTCATAAGAAAAGTTGCACCACTAGGAGATCCAATCCAAATTACAGTTAGGGGATATGAGCTAAGTCTAAGAAAGGACGATGCAGATCTAGTGGAAATTTTAGAGGTGACAGAATAGGTTATACCACAGAAGGGAGAGGAAGTATGGAATTAAGAATTGCATTAGCTGGTAATCCTAACAGTGGTAAATCTACACTGTTTAACGGATTAACAGGTTCAAACCAGTACGTAGGTAACTGGCCGGGGGTAACTGTCGAAAAAAAAGACGGTACTTATAAAAAAGACAAGTCGCTTAAACTCATTGACTTGCCAGGTATTTATTCGCTATCTCCATATACGTTGGAGGAGGTAGTAAGTAGGGACTATTTATTAAAAGAAAGTCCTGATGCTATTATAAACGTTGTTGATGCTTCAAATATAGAGAGAAACCTTTATCTTACCACTCAACTTGCTGAGCTTGGTATTCCAGTTATTATAGCTTTGAATATGATGGACGTGGTTAGAAAAAATGGGGACCAAATCAATATAAAGGCATTAAAAGAGGGCCTAGGATGTGAGATAGTAGAAATCTCTGCACTTAAGGGAGAAAATGTCGATCATCTAATGGACGTAGCTAAGAAAGTTGCTGAGGAACACCAAAAGACAGGTGTTATTACTCATGTACACGAGTTCAACGAAGAAGTAGAAAGCTATATAAGACAGATTGAAGATAACGTTCAAGCACTTAGGGATAATAAAAATCATAGATGGTATGCAATAAAATTATTTGAATCTGATCCTAAGATAGAAGATAAGATCAATGTAACATCTGATGAAAAAGAGTTTATTAAAAAGCTTCAAGAAGATGCAGACGACAAACTCGATGACGATGGAGAAGGAATTATAACTGATGCCAGATATGAATTCGTAACAAATATTACACATAAGAACGTTAAAAAAGCTAAAGAAGGTATGACTACCTCAGATAAGATAGACCGTATTGTTACCAACAGGATATTGGCATTGCCAATTTTTGCTGGAATAATGTTCTTGGTTTATTTTATTACAATCAAGGTATTGGGAACACCAATGTCTGACTGGGTTAACGACGTTTTTGTAGCAGAGATACTTCAAGGAAACGCAGGAGCTTGGATGGATTCAGCAGGAGTTGCACCATGGTTGGCGAGCTTAGTTAATGATGGTATCATCGGTGGTGTAGGTGCAGTACTAGGATTCTTACCACTTATAGTAGTATTGTTCATACTTCTAGCTATACTAGAAGATGTTGGATATATGTCAAGAATAGCTTTCATCCTTGATAGGATATTTAGAAAGTTTGGTCTTTCTGGTAAGTCATTTATTCCTGTTTTAATAGGTACTGGTTGTTCAGTTCCTGGAATCATGGCAACTAGAACTATAGAGAACGATCAAGATAGAAGATTGACAATAATGGTAAGCAGTTTTATGCCTTGTAGCGCAAAGACTGAAATCATCGCTCTTTTTGCGGGTTCAGTGTTTACAGGTAGATGGTGGTTTGGACCACTTTGCTATTTTGCTGGTATTGCTGCAGTAATAGTAAGTGGTATTATAATCAAGAAGACATCAATGTTTGCTGGAGATCCAGCTCCATTTGTTATGGAACTTCCACAGTACCACTTCCCAAGTTACAGAAATGTTATTAGATCAACTTACGACAGATCAAAGGCATTCGTAATAAAAGCCGGTACTATTATCCTACTTGCTGCTCTTGGAGTATGGTTACTACAAAATATAAGTGTAGATTTTGAGTTCCATACATTTGATCAAGACTCAAAGGATTCAATACTATCAGCTATAGGAAAGTTCTTCTCACCAATATTTATACCATTAGGTTTTGGTAACTGGATAGCTACAGTGGCTTCAGCTCTAGGCCTAGTTGCAAAAGAAGTTGTTGTTGGTACAATGGGTGTACTTAGCGGTATTGGAGAAGTTGAATCAGGAGATGCTAATGCTATAGCTCTAGCTACTAGGCTGTTCACACCTGCTTCTGCGATGGCGTTTATGATATTTAACCAACTTAACGTTCCTTGTTTTGCAGCCTTAGGTGCTATAAGAACAGAGATGAACAGTGCTAAGTGGACTTGGTTTACAGTTATTTATCAGACTGTATTTGCTTACACAATCGCCTTGATGGTTTACCAATTCTCTAGCTTGGCTCTTGGAGGAGCATTTACAGTGTGGACAGGAGTAGCATTTGTAGTGTTACTAGCTTATATCTACTTACTGTTTATCAAAAAACCGAACTCTTCAAAGAGAAAGGTTAAAGAGGAGGCGGCCCTACAAGAATAATAGGAGATGATATTATGGGCGGTATAGTAAATTATATAATCTTAGGCATAATCATAGTTGTGGCTGTGTTAGCGGCTAGAAGACTTAAAAAGAAAGGGTCTTGCTGTGGTTGTGTACATTCAACAAAAGAGGCTGAGGGATCTTGCTGTTCTTCAGGAGGATCATGCTGCTCAACTCAAAGTGTTGATAAAAAGTAAATAAATATTTAGACAAAAAGCTATGGATTTTTTCCATGGCTTTTGTTTATTTAACCAAATGAAGGGTATCTAAAAAAGGTCAATAATTTTTTATAATTGTTGACACAAATCAAAAATTGATGTATTATTAAATTAAT
>JASBZE010000014.1 GCA_029983575.1 Peptostreptococcaceae bacterium | reverse complement strand
TATTATATACTATATCAGGAGGGGCATACACAAAATATTTTACAGACTCCATTTTTTACTATCTTATTTCTACTATCTTCCTATGTTGATTCTTAAGTTGATCCTTAACATTGATATTTTTTATTAATATTTTACGTAGAGATTTTTGTATATATTTTTCCTAAATTGCAATAACAAATTGCAATGAAATCTTGAACATTTTTTTATCTCTAGTCAAATTTATATAGATTTATACCAATTTCATCGCTAAACTCTCTATCTACTATACCATCGATCACATTTATTACAAGTTCACAGGTAACGCTGATAGTGGCCTCATTTAAATGACCTCCAAATACCTCTCCCTTGTCATTTCCACATGACATATGTAGATGACAGTAGTATTCTCCATCCATGGTATTGATCGTACCTATTATCGATACAATCTCAAAATCTCCTGTGAATGTGTTTGGATAGTATTTCTTATCCTTTGGGGAAAACACTCCGACAGTGAAGTTATTTGTAGCTCCAAGTCCCTGTACACTTGCCAACTTAATATTTTCTTTTAGAGCGAGATTTTTTACCTGTTCGTGAATTTCTTCTCCTCTATCAATCCTAGCTATTATTGTGTTTCCTATTCTCTTGTAATCCATAACCATACCTTCTTTCCGTAATTTACATTTTTACTTATTTTATATTTTTTATTATTTGTACTTTTTATATACATACTCTTCTAGTCTGTTCTTATCTTATGTACCTACTCTTCTTTTTTGTGTGCCTATACTTCTTTTTTGTGTGCCTACTCTTCTTCTGGATATACCAATCCCCAACCCTCTCTAATATTTGTCATAATACCCATAACGTCCTTTGTGAAATCCAGGTGTATAATATCATTTATATTATTATCTCTAGAATGATTCAATCCACTCTCATGTATATTTACGGCTTCTTCCATATCTCTAACCTCATATACTAGGGCTTCATCCGTACTTCCAGCTTCAACCTCTTGGGTTCTACCATCTTTGGTATATGTAATCTTTGCTTTTTGCCCTCTAGGATATTCAAATATTTCAACATAGGCATCTCTAAAAATCACTGTCGCTCTCTTAGGTTGCTTTGCGTTTAAACTCATAGTTATAGTCGCCATCTCACCGTCATCATTCATAAGCAATATTCCAGCCTGTTCATCGACTCCGCTCGGAGCAAATTTTACCTGACTCAAAATATTAGTCGGCGAGGATTTCATAAACCACCTGATAAATGATATAGCATAGACACCTATATCTAAAAGAGCCCCACCAGCCAAATTTTTAGAAAAAAATCTATTGTTCATATCATATTCCTTAGCACTTCCAAAATTCATCTGAATCATCTGCAAAGGACCAAACGTATTTTCATCCATCATTTGCTTTAGCTTTTTATATATTGGCATATGGTATATAGTCATAGCCTCCGCCAAAACCACCTTATTCTTTTTCGCGATCTCAACGGCCTCATTTAACTCAGCAGAATTTAGTGTAATAGATTTTTCGCATAAAACGTGTTTCCCACTCTCCAATGCTTTTCTTAAAAAGCCTATATGTGTATTGTGTGGCGTTGATATGTATATAACATCTACGTTTTCGTCTTTTAATACATCATCAAAACTCTCATATACAGTTTCTATTCCGTACTTTTTTGAAAAATCGACCGCCTTCTCATAAGTCCTGTTATACACTCCGTACAGTTTCCTGCCTTCGCTTGAAAGTGCCTGAGCCAGTTGATTCGCAATCACACCACACCCAAAACTCACCCAATTTAATTTTTTCATAATATCCCCCTTAAAAAATAGTCATATAATAGATATATAAAAATTTATATATCTATTATAATACATATAATTTAAGATAATTCAATAAAAATTAATTTTTCTTAAGAAAATACTATAATTATTTAAAATTTTATTAACTAAGGTTAATGTTATACATTTTGGGCATATATATGATATAATAACTTAGGCACTATTTCAAATTATTTTTAATACTAATTAATAATTTACATTTTTATAATCATTGTAATTTGAATGTATTTATACTTTACTTAGTATTATATTGTTTTTAATAATTTGTTGTTTTGTTTTGCTTTAAAAAATAATTTCGATATTATTTATCTATTCATACTAAAAATAAGGAGGCATTAATGGAAAAAATAAAATTTAATAAGGTATTTGCAATAATATTTTTGTTGTTATTTGCATCAGGATTTCAACAGACTGTAGGTGGTCTAAAACTAGAAGGGGCACATCCTAGTGTATACCTAATAATGATGGCAGCTACAGTAGCACTTATGCTATATGTTGTACCATTTTTATTCGGTACTAAATTCTTGATAAAAAAGTTGGATACTCGTTGGTGTGTATTTCTACTAACTCTAGCAGGCGGGGCTTTTATAGCTACTATGTTGAGTTCTCACGGAAATGAACTATTAGATGGATTTTGGCCGACAGTACTTCCAAAGGCTTTTGCAGAAAAATGGGCAGACGCTCTTTCAGGACCTTTTACAGAGGAAATAATCAAGGGACTTGTAGCAGTCATTGCACTAAAGGCAATAAACAAAAAGAAGGCAAAAGACTACCTAATGGCTGGTCTCGGTGTAGGGATGGGATTCCAAATAGCTGAGGATATATATTATATATTCCCTAAAGACGTTGGTGGTGAGGCAGTAACTCAAATATTCCCTCAACTTATAGACAGATTTTCTGGAAGTTTATCATCTCACTGGGCATATTCATCAATATTCGTAGTAGGAATATTTATGGTTGTAAAATACAGAAAAAATATATGGGGTTATATCTATATATTCGGAACTATATTGCTACACTTCTTATGGAATTCACCAATCGGAGAACTAGATGGAAGCATTCCGGTATTTACCCCAATACTTACAACACTGACACTTCTACTTCTAGCTAAGGCCGTAAAAGACGTATTCAAAGAAAACAAGGTCGAAGCAGAACTAGAGACAATTTAAACAATCTCTTATACATAATTTATAACAAATCCTAAAAAACAGGCTCAGATCATCGGTACACTCCGACGAATCTGAGCCTGTTTTCAACTCATCAATATTTGTATTTCAATTTAGATATTATATTAATTCTTCCAATAATTATTTTAAATTATCATATTTTTTTCTTATCTAAACAAATCATCTTTATATCTCATCTAAGTAAATCATATTTATATCTTATCTAAGCAAGTCATCAACTTAAGTCTCTGTTTTTAGGTAGGAATTTTTGAACATTTCCAGCCCATATAAGCTCTATTGTACCCGTTTCACCATGCCTGTTCTTAGATACGATCACTTCTCCAATTCCCTTTTTCTCGCTGTCGGGATTATAGTATTCATCCCTGTAGAGAAACATTACTATGTCGGCATCTTGCTCTATTGCACCTGACTCTCTCAGATCGGAGAGCTTAGGTCTGTGATCCGCACCCATTTCAGTTCTTCTTGAGAGCTGAGACAGTGCTATGATTGGACACTCAAGATCCTTTGCTATCTTTTTTAATGACCTCGAAATTGTCGATATCTCCTGTTGTCTGTTTTCGTTTCTTCCGTCACCTTCCATAAGCTGTAGGTAATCTATAAATATAGCGTCAAGTCCGTGCTCGAGTTTTAGTTTTCTAGCCTTACTTCTAAGTTCGGAAATCTTTATGCCCGGAGTATCGTCAATAAATATCTTGAGTTTATTTAAACTATTTACCGCCCTTACAATTTTGGTCCAGTCATCTGTATTTAGACTTCCGTTTTTTAGTTTATTAATCTCAATATTTGCAAAAGACGACAATATTCTCTGAACAAGTTGTTCTTTTGACATCTCGAGCGAAAACATAGCCACAACTGCATTTTCCTTAACAGCAACATTTTCTACCATATTTAATGCAAGAGCTGTCTTACCCATTGCCGGCCTAGCTGCAAGTAATATGAGGTCGGTTTTTGAAAGTCCGTTTATCTTTTTATCGAGATCCCTATATCCAGTCGTCAATCCACTAAAATCCTCATTTTTTGAAAATAGATGTTCGAGATTGGCATATACCGATTGCGTCAAAGAGCTTATCGGTGTAAGGTCTCTGTGAGTATTTTTGTTACTTAAATCAAATATGTTCTTCTCCGCGAACTCCACAATATCATCTAAGCTTTCCTCGGCGTTATATGCCTTTGAAGCTATAGCATTGGCAGTGGATATAAACCTCCTCTGCATTGAGTACTTCTTTACTATATCTGCATAGGCACCTATATTTTCAACCGACGGAGCTATAGAGGTAAGTGCCGCCAGATAGCCTATCCCTCCGATATTTTGAAGAAGATCCCTATTTTCTAGCTTATCCTTTAGTGTTGTGGCATCTATTGGAAATCCCTCTTTATTTAATTCTACCATGGCGTCGTATATATATTTATGGGCGTTTTGGTAGAAATCATCTCCCGTTATTTTTTCTGTCGCAGTAATAAGTGCGTTGTTGTCAATTAATATCGCTCCCAAAACAGACTGCTCTGCATCCTGACTAAATGGGGGCATTTTATTTATTTCGTCCAAGTTCTCACCGCCTCGAATTAATTTTAAAGCGCTTTTATTTATCTTTTTCTCTAACAGTTACTCTGATATTTGTAGTTACCTTTGGATGGATTTTAATATCTACCCTGTAAGTTCCAAGCGTTCTAATAGGTTCTGGAAGTTCAATCTTTCTCTTATCGACTTCGATATTATTTTTTTTCTTTAGCTGCTCAGCTATGTCTTTTGAAGTTATTGAACCGAATAACCTTCCTCCTTCGCCAGCCTTTGAGAATATCTCTACGTTTATCTCTTCCATCTGTTTACCTAAAAGAACTGCCTCATCGTATTCTTGCTTATCTTTAAACTTTTTAGACTCGTTTTTCTCATCTAATTCCTTTATATTGTGGGCACTTGCTTCAACAGCGTATTTTTTAGGCAAAAGGAAGTTTCTAGCATAACCATCGCTAACTTCCTTTACATCTCCTTTTTTGCCCTTACCTTTTACATCTTTAAGAAATATCACTTTCATCTTCGTCTTCTTCCTCCTCTTTCAAATAATCCTCTATTATTTCAAGAACCTGTCTATATCCATGTTCTATATCTGAATGTTCTAGTTGAGCCCCGGCAATGTCTATATGACCTCCGCCGCCGAGCTTTTCCATCATTACGTGCACGTTTATATTTCCAAGTGACCTAGCACTTACAAACACCTGTCCATCCACGCTACCAAGTACGAATGCAGCCTCAACATCCTTTATGCTCAGTAACTCATCAGCCGATTGAGCTACGACTATATTAATATTTTCAATCTCTGACTTGGAAAATGAAATACATATTTTATCTTTAATTATCTTAGTATTTTTTATAATTTCTGCCTTTGCCATCAAGTCTTCTAGGTCAGAATTGAAAAACGTCTTGACATCTGTAGTATTTGCGCCAAGTTTTTTTAGAAATGAAGCAGCTTCAAAAGTCCTAACCCCAGTCTTGAATGCAAAATTCTTAGTATCTAGGAAAATTCCTCCCATAAGTCCATTTGCCGTTAGTTTATTTATCTTAACCTCATCGTCGATATACTGTATAAGTTCTGAAACCATCTCACAAGTAGATGAAACATAAATCTCATGGAATAATAGCACCGCGTCGTTTATAAACTCTACTCCCCTTCTGTGATGGTCGATGACAACTTTCTTTTTAGATATTTCAAGTAGCTCAGGACACTCAGTAAAATTAGGCCTGTGTGTATCGCATACTATGACAACTGTATCTCTTCCGCACATTTCCTTTGCACTTTCATGATCTATAAACATGCCGTCATAATGTTCATCTTCTCTGAGTTCATCTACGAATATATCTATCGAAACATTTGATTTTTCTAGAACTATATGGGCTTCTTTATTACAGTGTTTGCATATATCATATACTCCAACTGCCGCACCCATAGCATCCATATCGGGATATTTGTGCCCCATGATAAGAACATTTGGACTCTGAGTTATAAGCTGTTTTAACGCATGACCTATAAGTCTGGATTTAACCTTGTTTTTCTTTTCGACGGCCTTTGACTTACCTCCAAAGAAAGTAAAGTCCTCTTCAGTCTTTACAACGACCTGGTCTCCTCCTCTACCTAGTGCAAGGTCTAAGGCTCCTATGGCAAATTCACAGTTTTCCATTATGCTTTGACCCTTATATCCAACACCCATGCTTATTGTTACTGGTAGCCCGCTTCCATGATCTATATCTCTTATCTTATCTAGAACGTTAAATTTTTCGGCTATAAGAACATCTAGATGTTCTTTGTCAAAAATCAAGGCGTAATTTGCTCTGTCTATCTTTATCATGGCACCTTCAACATATTCACCAAGCTCAGTCAACACCTTTTGTATTTCCATCTTCATCTTCGCCCTAGTTTCTTCGTCCACGCTTTTTAGTACGTCGTCATATCCGTCAATCTCAACGAAGGCCATTACGTTTTGACCCATTTTATAATTGTGTTCAAGCTCTATAACATCCGTCTTATCTAGCCAGTATAAGACCATCCTATACCTAGCTATCTCATTTTCAACGGTTTTTATTACATTGTAGACAACAGTATATTTTCTATCGTTATACTCTAATTCAGAGTACATCTCTCCAGTCTCGTTTAAATTTTTTCTAAGGCTTAGGCCTTCGATTATTTCGCTAATGTCTCTACCTATTAAATTCGGTTCGTTTACTATTGCCTCAAAGCTCGGATTACACCAGTCGATGTTGCCGTCAAATTGAATTACACAAACCGGAATAGGCGTATTTATCAAACTCTGTCTCATGATGTCCTCATCAGCCCCCTTGAGACTTTTTATCTCCTCAATTACCTGTTCTTTGATCACGGTTCTCCTGCGCAGGTAAAAAAACGCGAGCACTATTGAAACGACAAGCAGCGCTCCACCTACATAGGGTATGAAAAATAACAGTATCAATGATTGTATAAATATAAGTACGATCGCTATAAGCCCTAACTTGCTATCGTGACTTTCTCCTTGAACGATATTTTTTTCCATCTCAACCTCCATTAACCCATTCTATCTAACTTTCTAAAGTTGAATATAGAGTCCATTAACCCAACTATCCCTAGGCCAAAAAAGCCCGATAGTATAAATACGGCAAAAACTATGAGAATCTTGCTTATCCTAGGTATATTTTTATTGGACATAAGATGCACCAATAGAGCCAGACCTTGAATCGCAAAAAGCCCCATAAAAACTATCTGTAGGTTTGATATTATTGCCTCAGATTTAAATCCTTTGAAAATATACCCAAGACCAATTGTCAAAAGGAAAAATACAAGCACCGAAATAGCTGCCCTCTTTGGAAGTACGAACTTCTTAAACTCTATTCTCCTATATGATCTAGGGTATAGGTTAGTCAAGTACCTATTTCCTAAATAATATGAAATCAAAGCTAAAAACATAGACCTAATTATCACCATACCAGGGATTACATTGGAAATAAATGTAGCGTCTATCCCAGAGAAAATCGAAGCTGCCCCAGAAGAAGCTCCCTGCATTTTAGAGGCCATTCCCTCTTCTATGACCTTGGCGATCTCTCTAGATAAGAGCTCTATAGAATCTCTTCCAAATGCCAACCTCTCAACTATATAGTATATTACCGCACCAGCAAAAAATATGAACACACCGTATAAAAACGGCATAGACTTCTTATATTCCAAAGGCTGGGTAACAGTTTTTTGATTAGCCCTGTCTATTATCATACCCATAATAAACCCAGGCCAAATATATGTGAGAAGCATCATAAGACCCGTATCTATACCCATCACGCCGACGGTTAAAAGAGAACCACCAACGATCAAACTAAAGCACGCCGTCGATGTCCTCCTGTACATACTCCTCGCTCCTATAACTATGAATGGAACGGAAAATAGAAAACTAATTACCGCAACCAACGGGAAAAACTTAGTCATAATAGGAAAAACCAACCCAATAATAGTTATATATATTAATAATTTTAACTCGTTTTTAAGGCTCAAATTAACACCTCCATTTATTGCTATCATTTAATTATAACTCAGAAGAATACCCAAATGCAAGCAAATTACAGAAACTAGACATATATGACAAAATAAAAACGGGAGCTGCATAAAAACGCAGCCCCCTAAGGTACTTTTTTTATTGTCAATTAATATATTGCGAATTTACACTTATTGTTGAGAGTTAATTTCTGATCTTTCTAGCTTATCTCTTTTCTTTATCGCCCTAGGTGCGAATATCCATAGAGGTATTACTATACCTATCCAACTGATAACTCCAAGGTATTTGTAGGCAACTTGCACTACGAACATAAGTCCCTTGTTTGAAATATAGAAGCAGGCTAGTAATATTATTATAGTTAATATAGTCTTTTTAAGAATTTTATTATCCATCTTCTTAAGAGTTATAGGCTCAAGTCTAGAAACCATACCAAACACGAATCCTACAGCCGTAGTGATTAACGCTAGGAAAAGAAGTATTGGATATAAGAAGCTAAGTGGCTTAAAGTGAAGCTGATTAACTATAAATACTGTAGGTAATAATCTAGCTTGCTCATTTGTATATATGTCAGGCATATTTGAGAATATAAGTAAACATATTCCACAAAGCATTATTATATTTAGTATATAACCTATAGCAATTGCTGCTCTTGACTCATTTTTAAACTGAGCTCCCTTGAAAGCAGCTGATATACCACCGATGGCTCCTATCTGGAATCCAGCGTAAGTAAGGGCCCACATCAAAGTGTTTCCAAATCCAGCTTTAACCGTCTCCTTAGTACCTGAAATACTCCACTTGGTAGCATTCGGGTTCATATATTTAGTAGAGAATAGTTCATGAATATTTGGCGCAAACTTAACAAGACCAAGTACTATTACAATAGAAATTATAATTAAAATCGCGACTGTCATAAGCATTGCATTGCTTCTTACGACTTTTTCTCCGAATATACATAGAAGTGTTATAATGACAAACATCAATAGTAGACCAACAGTTTTAGGTAATCCAAGTTGCTGATTAATTAGCTCGGCTCCAGCAGCAATGGCAGCAGCAGAAGCAGCTATAGTAGTGATAACTATGGTAATTTCCATAATTATAGAACATATTTTAGACAGAGGACCAAAAGCGTCTTTTGACCATACTGCATAACTAAAGTTTCCTGTCTGTCTAGCGGTTTCAATACCTAAGTAATATGTTATAGCTATAATTGCAAATGTAAGCAAAGGCATGAGTGGTCCGTACCATCCATGATTTGCAAAGTATTGTAGCTCCTGTGTTCCAGAAGCAAATCCAGCACCGCAGTGAGTAGAAAACCACACTGTAGCTGTTCCTATACTGACAGAAGTGAGGAATTTTCCTGCTTTCGTATCTTTCATATCATTCATCCTTTCTTTATACTAGATAATCCTAACCCTCAACAATACGAAATTAACATCCCAGTACCCATTTATTTATAGTATAATGGATTATCTAAAGATTATCAACCAAATTACCAATTTTTTTGACAATTTTCATTGACTTATTTCCAAAAAGAAGATTCATTACGTTTGTTTTTTTAGGAAATTGTATACACGCTGTATTTTACAAAAAAATCGGCTGAGATCATACCTTGACCTCAACCGATATATAAATGTTATTTTTCTAAAAGTTCTACTGCATTAAGGGCCGCACCAATCGCACCTGTTAATTGTGCGTCTTCTGGTACTGTAATATTCACATCTAGAGCATCTTGCATAGCTCTAACTATTCCAGAGTTTCTTGCTACTCCACCAACAAGCACTACTTGGTCTTTCACTCCTACTCTCTTAGCAAGTGAGGCAACCCTCTTTGCCACTGAGTTGTGAATACCAGCAATTACATTCTCCATGCTAGCACCTGATGATAGCTGAGAAATTACTTCGGACTCAGCAAACACTGTACATGTACTACTTATTGAAACAGGATCATCCGAGTTAGCATCGTGTTCTCCTAGTTTTGATATATCTGTTTCTAGTACCTTGGACATTACATCAAGGAATCTTCCGGTTCCAGCTGCACATTTGTCATTCATCACAAAGTTTTCTAGCCTGCCTTTTTTATCAATCCTCAAGGCTTTGGCATCCTGACCACCTATATCTATGATGGTTCTAACTTCAGGATATAAAAATACTACGCCTTTTGCGTGGCAGCTGAGCTCACTTATCTGTTTGTCAGCGCCTTCGTATTTCATCCTTCCGTATCCAGTTGCCACAATCTTATCAAAATCACTAAGTTGGTGACCTGTCACCCTAACTATCTCTTCGTTTAATTTTTGTGGACCACTGGTACCCGTACCATAAGGTATGATAATTTTGGCAAGTATCTCCTTGTTTTCATTCATTACAATGCCTTTAGATGCAGTAGATCCAATATCTACTCCTAGTACTTTCATTAATCGCTCTCCCTACTTTCGTGAATAAAATATCATCTTTAGATATTATACCACTAAATTTTGTTTTTTATACATATTTAGACGATGTTAGACAATTAAGAACAGTCACAAATTCTAAATTTATATCTTAAATATTTTATTAGTTCATTGCGTTTACAACTTCTCCTGTCTCTTGTTCATGCTTAACATTGTCAAGAGCCGTACTTACTAGATTGTCAACTGCAGTCTCAGTAAAGAATGCAAAGTGACCTGTAAGTATTACATTGTCCATATCCATTAGCTTTGGAACTGGAGAATCTTTTAGTTTATCAGGCTCTACTTCTTGGTTTACGTATAGAGTTTCACATTCTAATACGTCTATACCAGCAGCTTTGATATGACCACTTTCAAGCTCTTCTATAAGTGCTTCTATGTCTACAAGAGCTCCTCTACCAGTATTTATGATTATAGCTCCCTCTTTTATCATCCTGATATTATCTCTGTTGATTAGGTGATATGTATCATCTGTTAGAGGAAGGTGAAGTGATATAATATCAGATTCTTTAAGAAGGTCGTTAAGGTCTTCCTTATACTCTAACACGCCTTCAGCATTTGGATTTTTGAATATGTCATATCCAATAACTTTAGCTCCAAGTCCTTTGAAAAGTTTAGCTGCAGTAAGACCTATTTGACCTGTACCTACTACACCTACTGTACAACTTCTAATCTCCTTAGATATTACTCTCTTTTCCCATTTAAAGTTACCGTCTTTCATAGCTGTATTTATGTGTTTAACATTTCTTAACAAACTCATAGCGTGTGATACAGCTAGTTCTGCTATAGCGTTTGGAGAATACCTTGGCACATTTGTTATTGTTATGCCGTATTTTTTAGCTAGTTTTAAGTCGAACATATCAACTCCAGCTGTACGTGAAGCTATTTGTGTAATTCCATATTCATTTAATTTTATATATATTTCTTCGTCTTTTACAGGGATAACTTGTTGTGTAGTAATTCCATCAAATCCTTTTGCCTTTTCTACTGTATCAACAGTTAGTAGACCGTGATCGATAACAACTTCGATACCTTGATTTTTTGCCCAATTCTCAAAAGCGTCAACTTCGTATTCTTGTGCGTGATAAGCTAAAATTCTCATAACAATCTCCTTAATTAATATATTTTCTATCAAATATAATTACATATATTTGTATATTAGATTATACTTTCTAATGTTTTTAATATCTTATTATACTTTAGTTGTTCTGAAGGCCCTCAGTTTATCCCAAGGGCCTCCCAACTAATATAATATGATTTTCGAATTACTCTTCTATCTTGTCTATCTCTTCTATTATTTGTGGTATTACATCGTAAAGATCACCAACGATTCCGTAGTCAGCTATCTTGAAGATAGGTGCGTCAGGATTTTTATTTATAGCTACTATGATTCCTGCATCGCTCATACCAGCCAAGTGTTGGATAGCTCCAGAAACACCACAAGCTATGTATAGGTCAGGTTTAACAGTTGTACCTGTTTGTCCAACTTGGTGAGAATGGTCAATCCATCCCGCGTCAACTGCTGCTCTAGAAGCACCTACTACTCCTCCTAGTTTATCTGCCAATTGTTTTATTAGCTCGAATCCGTCTGGAGTACCAAGTCCTCTACCACCTGTAACTATAACCTTAGCATCTGTTAGAGATACTAAAGCTTTTTTAGATTTTACAATTTCCTTAATCACTGTTCTGATGTCTGAATCTTTTAGGTCAACTTGAACTTTAACTAACTCTCCTTTTTTAGAGTCGTCCTTTATTGCCTTATCCATAACACCAGGTCTAACTGTTGACATCTGTGGTCTGTTATCAGGGCATATGATTGTCGCCATGATATTACCACCGAAGGCTGGTCTTGTCTGTTTGATCTTACCGTCTTCTTCATCTATCTCAAGTTTAGTACAGTCTGCTGTAAGTCCAGTATTTAATCTTGATGCTATTCTAGGAGCAAGGTCTCTACCTATGTGAGTCGCCCCTATTAACATTATCTCTGGCTTAAATTCGTTTACTGCGTCAACTATTACCTTTGTGTATCCATCTGTATTGTAGTTTTTAAGTCTCTTATCTTCTGCTAGGTACACAGTTTCCGCACCGTATGAATAAAGTTCATCTACCAAATGCTCAACATTGTCACCAAGTAAGATGGCATTTAGTTTAATTCCTTTAACATCTGCAAGCTTTCTACCTTCTCCTAGTAATTCTACAACCACTGGAGTTAGCTTACCATCTCTTTGTTCCGCATACACCCAAATGTCTTTGTAGCTTGTTATATCTATTGTCATACTTGTCTCTCCTACCTTATATTATGTGCGCTTTTTTAAGTTCGCCAACTAGTCTTGTTGATACCTCTTCAACAGTTCCTTCAAGGATTTCTCCTTGGCCTTTCACCTCAGGAGTAAATGATCTAAATACCCTTGTTGGTGATGCCTTTAGTCCTACCTGAGTTGGAGTAACGTCTACGTCATCTATAGTCATTACTTTTATTTCTTTTTCAAAAGCGTCAAAAATCTTGTCTATGTACATGTGTCTTGGCTCGTTAAGCTCTTTTACAGCTGTAAGAAGCGCTGGCATTTGAAGCTCTATAACTTCGTATCCATCTTCAAGAAGTCTTTCAACTGTAATCTTCTTTCCGTCGATCTCAAGATTTTTCACATATGTAACTTGTGGCAGGTCAAGTTTTTCAGCTATCTGTGGCCCAACTTGAGCTGTATCTCCATCTATTGCCTGTCTACCAGCTAGTATCAAATCAAATTCTCCAATACTTCTGATAGCTGAAGCCAACGCATTTGATGTAGCCCATGTATCTGATCCACCAAAAGCTCTATCACTTAGTAATATAGCTTCATCAGCTCCCATAGCTAGACACTCTCTAAGCATATCTGTAGCTTGTTGAGGCCCCATAGATACTACTGTTATATGAACGTCATCGTATCTTTCTTTTAGCTCTAGTGCTGCCTCTAACGCATTTGCGTCGTCTGGGTTTAATATACTTGGAACACCCTCTCTGATTAGAGTGTTTGTCTTTTTATCTATTCTTACCTCTGTCGTATCCGGTACTTGTTTCGCACAAACTATAATTCTCAAAATTTACACCATCCTAACCTATTTTATTACGTGAGCCGCTATTACCATTTGTTGTACTTGTGAAGTTCCTTCATAGATTGAAAGAATTCTTGCGTCTCTGTATATTCTCTCTATCCTGTAGTCCTTAACATAGCCGTATCCACCGTGAAGTTGAAGAGCTTTATAAGCCACTTCATTAGCAACTTCTGCTGCGTAATACTTAGCCATTGAAGAAGCAAGTCCTGGGTTAAGTCCTGCATCCTTGTCCATAGCTGCTGAATAAACTAGAAGCCTAGCTGCCTCTACCTTAGTTTGCATATCAGCTATTGTGAATTGTGTATTTTGGAATTTAGAAAGTGGTTTACCAAACTGAACTCTCTCTTGAGTGTATTTTATAGCTTCGTCAAGAGCTGACTGAGCAACGCCCACTGCCTGTGCAGCAACACCTATTCTACCAGATTCCAAAGTGTTCATCATTACCTTAAATCCCTTACCTAGTGGTCCTAGTAAGTTTTCTTTAGGTACTTTTACATTGTCGAATATAAGGTCTGATGTTCTAGTTCCTCTGATACCCATCTTATTTTCGTGAGCACCGTGAGAGAATCCTTCCCAATTTGACTCTACTATGAAAGTAGATATTCCCCTTGTTCCTTTACCTTTTTCTGTAACTGCAGAAACTATAGCAAAGTCACAGAATGGTGCATTTGTAATCCAAGTTTTTCTACCATTTAAGATGTAATAATCGCCATCAAGATCAGCTGTAGTAGCTGTAGCTCCGGCATCTGATCCCGCACCTGGCTCAGTAAGACCAAAAGCCCCTACTTTTTCTCCTAAAGAAAGTGGTTTTAGATATTTTTCTTTTTGCTCTGGCGTACCAAAGTTTACAAGTGGAAGTGCAACTAGTGATGCACCTGCTGTCAAGAAAGTTCCTGATGAGCAGTCTGCTCTAGAGAGTTCTTCCATGATTATCGCATATGACATATAATCTGCTCCTGCCCCACCATATTCTCTTGGAACTATTACAGAGTTATATTTGTACTTTGCAAGTTTGTCCATGAATTCTCTAGGCATCTCAAAATTTTCTTGATCCATTTTTTCTGCTAAATCAGTATCGTATAATTCGACTTGACAGAAATCTCTAATTGATTTTCTTACCATCTCATGTTCTGGTCTTAACTTCATCTTCTACCTCCAAATATTATGCAAGCATTTCCGCGAATGTTTGCACTCTTGTTCTTATTTGTTCATTACTTCCGCCTTCTTGTTCAACCTCAAGATAAAGATGTGGAACGTCAGCTTCTTCTAGGTCTACTTTAACTATTGGATAGTCGTATTCTTCAGGGTCACAGAATTTAAGTAGAGCGTAAACAACTCCATCTAATCCTAATCTCTTAACGTCTTCAACTATCATCTTACCTCTCTTCTTCATTGGGTCATATGCTAGTGTACATCCTTCTATATTAGACCATTGTCTAGCAAGTCTCTCTAAAGCGTTCTTTCCTTCTGGCACTAGAGTTCTAAATTGTCTAGTCTCTTGAGCTACGTTGTCGTAAGCTATTGCAATGTTGTTTTCTTCAAATATATCTAGTATTTCTTTTTGGTCGAATATTATACCTGATACTAGTACCTTCTTGCCGTCGAACTCTTCTGGCTGCATAGCTTTTAGTTCTTCTATCAATTCTTTAACTAGTTTTGTATGTTCTTCAACCTTCATAAAATGAGCGCTTCTAAGTACTGCATTTCTCTTATAAGGAGTAACTGTCTTAAGATATTTAGGAACTAATTCAACAAACTCCATCATAGTCTTTCTGTGTTCATTGTACACTTCTATACTATTTTGAAGAGCTTCTTCTGTTATTTCATGACCGCATATCTTTTCTAGTTTAGCCTTAACTGTTTCATATTCAGTAACTAGATACTCTACACCAGCCTCTATCTTTCTGTTTTGTGGATGAACAAAAGGTATCATCTCTATGCCTTTAACCCCAGACTTAAAGTTTTGAGTCATTGTTATCAATGTATCGCACATACATGGAATTATAGCAGCTGACATACCGTCATAACTACCTTTTAATCCATATTCTAGGGTTGCTTGCATTATTGAACAGGCAAATGCTGGGAAATATTCCTTAGCCCTATCTATTTCAACAGGTCCACCCCATATACCCATAGGTATCATTCCTGAAGCGTGTACAATCTCAGCAGGTGTGTACACTGGAAGCAAACCAACTACTTTTTTGCCTTCATCTAGGTATTTTTTCATAAGCTCCTTTGGATGATTTGAGGCATATTCTAATTCACTAAAAATTTTATCTATACTCATGATTCTACCCCCTACCCTTGTCTTCTTTCATTCATAACTTCTACAAGTCCTTGAAGTCTTGTTTCAAATTGAGCGTTTGTGAAGTTTCTTGGATCCGCTTGGTCTCCGTCAAATCCTGCATATGGTAAGTCAGTTTCTTCAGCAACTCTTCTCATCATTTCATATTGTATGAAACTCATTAGTTTACAACTTCTGTTCATGTGGTAGAAAGCACCTTGGCAATCTCCATCTTTAAGAGCGTTGATTCTGTATTCAACCATTCTCTCGATATTTACGTTGTTAAACATTGAGCTATATGCTCTTGCCATACCATCTAGGTCGTTTACTTCATATTCAAGGGCCCACGCGTGAGGATAAACTGAACCAGTCATATTAACTCCATATCCAGCCAAAGTCTTCATCTTATATCCGATATATGGCCAGCACGGAATACCTTCCATCATTATCCTGTATTTTTCTTCTCCTCTAAAAGTAGTTTCTCCCTTTTTAGCATTTTCTTCTAAGTAGTCTATCAATAGTTCGAAAGCTTCAGTAGTTTCTTTCTTACCTCTAGCACAAACTATTACTGCCATGTATGTAAATAGGTCAAATCCATTCATTGGAGAAGGGAAGTTTCCGCTTGGAAGACTCATTGAGTATTTCCATAGCTTACCGTTTTTAGAAGAAATAGCCATAACTTCTTCAAGTCTCTTTGGATCGAATTTCTTTCCAGATATCTTTTCTAGTTGTTTTATAGCTTCTTCAAACTGAGCTCTTAAGTATTTTATTCTACTTTCAGAAACTTCATAGTCGTAGTTGTAAGTAGTATCTATCATGATTAGAGGTATATTTCTCTCTCTAGCGATATTTTCATACCATTTGATTACCTCGTTACAAATATTGTTGCAGCAGCATAGGAAATCTGGTTCTGGCATTGGTAGTTGATCTGAGTGACCTTTTAAAAGCAAACCAAAGTTTGTTCTTGCGTATGCACATAGGTCATTAGAGTATCCTTCTTCCTCAGATAGTTCACAAAGCTCAAGAGATTCTCTCTTAGCCGCAACACCTGCTGCGTGGTTTTCAGGATAGCATAGGTTTAAATCAAATATTTCAGCTAATTCTTGAGGGAAAACTGAAGTTGCCCAACCAACTGGTCTTCCTTCTTCTTTCGCCTTAAAAGCATTTGCGTATTGTTCTGCCAACAGGTCGTTTATGACCTTTCTAGCGTCTTTTTTCTCTTCCATTGTATTTCCTCCCCTAGTTTACAACTTATACAATAGGTCTGTGGTCATAAATCGCAAGCTATTTTTTGTTCACTAGTGTTATTTACTATTTATAAATCACCGCCAGTTTACAAACTTTTTTGCTTGTTCAATATGACCATAGTCCTTATATCCTAGATACTATTTTATTATCTTATCTTCTTTTAGTTTAGCTATGTCGTCTGCTGACAATCCAACTTCTTTCATTACTTCTTCAGTGTGTTCACCCATCTTAGGAGCTCTTACGTATTCTCCTCTTGGGTTTTCTGTGAACATTACTGGAGTGTTGTATATAACACCTTCATGTCCGTTGTCATAAGTATGTTTGATTAGGTAGTCATTTGCCCAACATTGTTCGTCGTTAAGAACGTCTATTGGAGTAGCTAGTTTTTCAAAAGGTATACCTGCTTTTTGAAGTCTTTCAGCCCACTCAGCGTAAGGTCTCTTAATAAATTCATCTTCCATCATCATAACAAACTCTTCAGTATGCTTAACAGCTTCTTTTAATGTAGAGTATTTAGAACCCTTAAGGTCAGGTCTTTCAATAACTATATCACAGAAGTTGTCGAACCATTTTTCATATTGGAAAAATGCTAATTGTACCCAAACGTCGTCTGCACACTTGTAAGTAGTGTTTAGTGGGTTAGGTGGGTTTCTTCTACTTATTGGCATTTCGTAACCGTATTTTGATGCCGCTACTGGTAGTCCCATGCCAAATACTGCTGTGTGGAATAGAGAAACTGTAACTCTCTCACCTTTTCCATCTTTTTCTCTCTTATGAAGGGCTGCTAGTATACCAGCAGAAAGTCCTAGACCTGCATAGTGATCTCCTAGAGCAGCTATTGTATTACCAGGTGAAGTACCTTTTTCCATTATAGTACCTGCTATACCACCTCTTGCAAAGTAAGCAGTGTAGTCAAACGCTGGGTTATCCTTAGCTGGTCCCTTATCTCCATATCCTAGTAGATGGGCATAGATTATATGAGGAGCTTTTTCTTTTATAGTCTCATAGTTAAGCCCACTCTTATCAAGAGCTCTTTGTCTTGTATTTGTCAAGAATATGTCTGCGTCTTGAAGCATTTTGTAGATTAATTCAACACCTTCTTTAGTTCTAGTGTCAACCATAATGCCTTTTTTACCAGAGTTTTCCATTTCGAATAATGGGTTTTCATCTTCTTCGATAGGGAAGCACCACTGCATTCCAACTTTTCTCATATCGTCCCCATTAAGTGGCTCGATTTTGATGACTTCAGCACCCCAATCTGCTAAAAGTCTTCCACATACTGGTGCTGCAACATAGTTTGCATACTCGATAACTTTGATTCCTTCCAATGGTAGTCCAGTTTTGCTCATTTTACATTCCTCCAAACAAACTTTTAATATTATGTAAAAAATTTAATGTATAAATTTCACTTGCCAATTATATATGCAACTTGTATGCCAACTTTTACTTTTTTCGATTTGTTTGTTATTTGTTTAGCGTACACATGTTGAAATCATGCAAAAATCTGTTTGATAAATTTTTATGAATCTTTTATTTGAAATTAATATAGATGCTTTTTTATTATTTATATTTGAAGAAATTATATTATTTTTTGCATTTGACGAAAGTCTGACAATTCTTTAACTTTTTTATTGCAAGGTAAAAGTCATTTTACCCTATCATACATCGTCAATTTTGTTTTTTTAGTAACATAAATTTAAAAAAAGGTAGTTTCCTATTATGCAAAAAGGTAAATTTTGACGTTGCATTTTGCAAAAAAATCACGCAGACTAGTATTTCCAATGCATTTAAATGCAAAACACCAATCTGCGCACTTGATTTTTAAGATTAAATCAACTTTTTTATTCTAATTTTATTGTCGACTTTATTTTTTTGTTTGTTTATTGCCTTTTTATCATTATACCTTATTTATCTTGTAGATCAATTTCTAAATAACCCGTCTTAATCTTTCTGTATATGGTTGATGGATTTATACCTATTGCCTCTGCCGCCTTAGTTACATTGCCATACTTCTTGATCGCCTTTGAAATAATCTTTTGCTCAACTATCCTATGTGCCTCATCAATATCCATAATTCCATCTATGCATATAGGGCCCAGACCTTTTTGACATAGAGGTTGATCATCCAAACATTCCCCATTTCTCTCTATAGAACAACTGTGCTGTTCATTTATGTCAGCAATATTTTCAAGTCCCATTATCCTCGCCATCATATCCTGATCGACTTGTTCGAAAGCTGAGAGAATTACCAATCTCTCAATCACGTTTTTTAGCTCACGTATATTACCTGGCCAATCATTTGCTAATAGGATTTTCATAGCACCCTCAGTCAGCTGCACATTTCTATTGTACTTCTGATTAAATCTGTCAACATAGTATTGAGTGATGGGTATGATATCTTCTTTTCTATTTCTAAGCGGAGGTACAGTTATAGGTATGACACCAAGCCTGTAGTATAGGTCCTGCCTGAAAATCTTAGGATTTTTTATTTCTTCATAGGTTTTATTGGTCGCACATATAAACCTGACGTCTACATCGATGCTCTCCACTCCGCCAAGTCTCATTATAGATTTTTCTTGACAGACCCTGAGTATCTTCTTTTGAGTTTCTAGAGGTAGTTCGCCAATCTCATCTAAAAACAAAGTCCCCTCATGAGCAAGCTCGATAAGTCCGACCTTTCCATCTTTTCTGGCTCCTGTAAAAGAGCCCGGCTCATATCCAAACAGTTCCGACTCTATTAGGTCTTGAGGAATTGAAGCACAGTTTATTGCTATAAAAGGTTTATCTGCTCTATAGCTAGTACTGTATACCATCCTAGCTATAATCTCTTTTCCTGTTCCCGATTCCCCCAGAATAAAAACAGATGCATCTGAAGAAGATATTGTTTTGATGATTTTTTTTATGTCATCAATACTCTTACTGGCAGATATATACTCGACCTCATCATCCGCCTTGGTAGTACCTCTCATTAAATTGACAATCCTAGACACGTCTCTACCTGTCAAAACACCACCTTGAAAATTTCCATCGGCATCGTATCGAGGAATGGCTGTGTAGGAAATAATCTTACCTCCAGGATATACAATATCCTTAAAAACTTTCTCCCTAGTATCGATCATCTCCAAAATGATTGGATCTACCACTAGCTTTCTGTCTACTAGATAGTTAATATTTTTACCTTCAACTTCAGATCTTTTAAACGGGAGAAGTTGATCGCAAAGGGAATTCATCTTCTTTAAATTTCCCTTTTCATCGAATATTACTACTATCTCGTCAATATGTTCCATAACATTATCAATTATAGTATCGTATTTTTCTTGTGTTGTAAGTGTAAATTTCATATTCAACCTCTCTCATCAAATATTTTTTCCTTCCTACTTAATTATATCACAAAGTATACAATTTCATATTTACAGAGCCTGAAAGTATCTTTCACGACTATTTTACCACAAAATGCGCTTTGAAAAAAGAGAAATTCGTTAATTTTTTTGCCGCATTTTTCAAAAATAACCTTATTTTAATCTGAAATTTTTCAAAACCAAAGTTATTTTGCAAAAAAGATTGATAAATAATTTATTATCACATATAATGCAACCAAATAAGATAATTTTGTATTCACTTCTCAAAATCATATTTTATTCATTTTATTTTAACAAATTTATCTTAACGGTCTCCTTCTTTGTCAGACTATCTATAATAATAACGCTGTCAGATTAGACCGTCGGATCAACTGTCAAAAAACTAAAAAGAAAGGGTGAAAATTATGAAAGACAGTAAAGCTGGTAGGTATTTAACCGCCATAAGTATTGGTACAGCTACAGTTTGGTTTTCTACTCACTGTGGTGCTGGATTCGCTTCAGGAACCCAAGAACTACAATACTTCGCAAATCACGGCTGGTATGGGCCAATCATGCCACTAATTACATTAGCCATTATAGCAATTACTTATTATTTCGGTGCGGAAACCGCTAGACAGCTAGGCAAATTCAGTTATGCTGAGTGGTCAAAGGAAGCTTTTGGGCCTCTTTCTCCAATATGCTCTGTATGTCTTGAAATTTCGGTCGTAGTGACAACAATTTCAGCATCGGCAGCGGCAATTGCAGCAGGGGCTGAGCTTATAAATCAACAGTTGGGAATGCCTAAATCAATGGGATTAATCCTTATGTTTGCAATAATAACACTTCTATGTATATTTGGTGAGAGGGTTGTTAGAAACAACGCTATGATAATGACTGTAGCGATTTTAATAATAATATCTATAGTTATTATTCTAGGTCTCATTAAATTTGCGCCAAACATCCATGATCTATTCTCTTCTAAGTACACAAACCCAACAGCGCCAAAATGGAGCATAACCGGTACAAAAGAGACTGTCAAGGGTAATTTCTTTAACGCACTACTTTGGGCGCTAACATATTCAGGATTCCAAATAGGTGCAGTGGGAGCTGTTACAGCTGCTTTTAAAGGCGCTCGTTACAAAAAAGAATCTAAAGCAGCTCTCGGTGTAGGATATATCCTTAACGTGTTGATGCTTTGTGGAATATGCCTTCTAATATTCTCAAACATGCCTGATATATATACAAATCAGCAAGCTAGATTACTGCCAACAGTATATATAGTTCAACATTTAAACTTCAAACCTCTCGCTGTTTTATATCCAATACTTCTTTTCTTGGCACTTATAACAACAGCAGTTGGATTGGTGTTTGGTATGGTTTCAAGGCTTGAGCCATATGTATTAAAGAATATGAAGCAGCCGGTAATCAAAAAAGCCATCATCTCTTTGGCTATATTGTTAATCTGCTTCTTCATTTCAAAACAAGGTCTTATGTTCGTAATTCAGGTTGCGTACAAATACCTTGGATTCTTCAGCTGGATAGGAGTTATCATCCCAATGTGGATTTTTGCACCTAGAGCTATTAGAATGAGAGATAAGTTGGCAAAGGCTGCCGAAGAAAACAACGATGCTCAATAGACTACGCTAACAGCTTATATCACTTATATAAGTTACTTAGTAGAAGTTACTTTAATTGATTTTAAGTGACTTAGTGGATTTTATTGACAACTATTAATCTGACCTATAATAAATTTGGAAGAATTATTTATATTTCTACAAAAAGGGACTACTCTTTCATATGATTTTATATGATGTCTATGTTAATTTAGGCAAATATAATCATATGGGGTAGCCCTTTTTTATTTTCTCGTCTTATAAACTATTGTTTTTTAAAATTCCCGAACTTTTTTGTATAGAAAATAAATATAAAAGCATAAATAAACCATATGTTACAATAATGGTATAGTATAAATAAAGGAGGTCCATACTTATGGAAAATTATTTTTTGAAAGCTCAAAAATTTGCGAAAGAGCACATAGCTCCTTTTGCTAAGGAAATCGATGAAAAAGAAAGATATCCTGAAGAATCATTGAATGAAATTGGTAAAAATGACTTCTTCAAACTGATGATTCCCGAAGAAATGGGAGGTCTAGGCGGAAACATCAAAGACCATGCCGACGTTTGTAGAGCATTTTCTATTGAGAGCGCAACTGTTGGACTCTGTTATATGATGCACAATGTAGCACTGATGTGTGTACTCACTTACGGTTCAGACGAGTCGAAAAAAGAAGTAGTCGACAGTGTTGTAAACGAAAATAAATTTTTAGCACTTGCGTATAGTGAGCTCGGCACCGGAACACATTTTTATATTTCAGATATAAAGACTGACTATTCAAAAGATCGCGTTAAATTCGATGGCTTAAAGAGTATGGTAACCTCTGCGACATTTGCAAGCTACTACTTAGTTCTAGCTCAATCTGAAGACAATTCAGGAATAGACAACTGGGTATTTAGAAAAGATTCTGGAGTTGAATTCTTGCCTTCAACATGGCACGGACTTGGAATGAGGGGTAATTTATCTTGTCAAATGAAGATAGATGGAGTTGAATTAGATAAAAAATACATGCTCGGCGAACCAGCAAGTGGTCAAGCTCAGGTTTTCGCTGTAATAGCTCCATACTTTGTAATCGGACTAGCAGGCGTGTATTCAGGACTTACTGAAGCAGTATTAAACGAAGCAAAAGAACACTCCATCGACAGGAAATACCCTGATGGAACAAGCTTATCTAAGTTTGAAACAGTACAAATCCACCTCGCAAAAATCTACTCCATGTACCTATCAAGCGTTAGTGCAACAAAAGAAGCTTGTGAATCTGCTTTAGCTGGTGATGAAGATGCATTGGCAAAAATTTTATCAGCTAGAATAATAGCTTCCGAATCAGCAATAGAATCATCTAGACTAGCAATGAGAATTGGCGGAGGTAAGGCATACAATAGAGAGGGCAACCTAGAAAGATATCTAAGAGATGCATATGCAAGTCAAATTATGGCACCTAGTGTTGACGTACTTACAGTTTGGTTAGGAAAGGCACTGACAGGACAGGATTTGGTTTAATTAACCCAATATCATCAATGTCTTAAATATAGTAAATAATAATTGGAGGAAATATGAGTAAATTAAAAGTAGGGGCAGTTATTTACGACCCAAAAGTTACGGTAATATGGTCAATAATATCTGACTTTTTTAAACAAGAGAACTTTGAAATCGAGCCGGTCTATTTCAAGGATTACGCCTCTCAAGTAGACGCTCTAGAAAAAGAAGAGATCGACGTTGCATGGAACTCTCCATTGGCATGGTTAGATTCGCATTTAAGATTTAGCGGAAAAGAACTAAATGGTGCCATGAGAGATACGGATAATGACAGATGCACGTATCTTGTGGTTAGAAAAAAAGATGAAATTAAAGATATAGCGGATTTAAAAGGGAAGTCCATTGGGTTTGGAGCTATAGACTCCCCTCAGGCTAGACTTATACCTATAAACTTCCTACATGAAAATGGATTGGAATTTGGTAAGGATTATACTGAAAAGAGGTTTGACGTTGGTGTCGGACTTCATGGAGATCACGTAGGAGGAGAACTGGACAGTTTAAAAGCTCTTTTAAATGATGAGGTCGATGCTACGTTTATGCTGGATTTAAACTACGAAAAGTGGATCAACGATGGAACCTTAGACAAAAACTACGTAGATGTTTTGGCTAAAACTCCACTATTTGATCACTGCATATTCACTGGTAGACCATCTCTAGAAAAAGAAAGGTTCGACAAGTTCAACTCTACCCTAGATAAGATGGAATACTCTAATCCTGATCACAAAGAGATGATGGATATGGAAGGATTAAAAAAATGGGTTCCAGCAAGGACGAGCGGTTTTGAACAGCTAAAAAAAGCCAATGAATACCTAGGTTTTTTTGATAAAAAAGGTAATTAATATGAAAAATATAGAACCATTTTCAACAGCACTTCTTGGTTCACTACCAAGAAGCAAGGAACTTATGGAATTGAGGAGAAAATTTAAGAGAAAAAGCATAAGCGAGGATGAATTAGAAAAAAAGGTATATGAAGAGACTGTCGAAGCGGTCAGACTTCAAGAGAAATACGATATCGATATAATAACAAACGGCGAACTCTCTAGAGATAATTACGTGTCATTTATATCTGAGAAATTAGAGGGAGTTTCTATGATGAATATGAGCGATATGCTTGATTATATCGACGACAAAAAGTCTTTTGAAAAAATCCTCGACACCTTAGATGTGCCCAGCTCAAGCATAAAAAATGCAATATGCACAGGAAAGGTTTCCTATGATAAACCACTAGTGGCTGATGAGATGAGAGAGCTGAAAAAAATCACAAATTCAAAGATAAAAGCAACCCTCCCAGGTCCTTATCTCATTACTCGCTCGATGTGGCTACCTAAACTCTCCGGAAAATTTTATTCTAGCAAGGAAGAACTTTCAAAGGACGTTTTAAAAGTTCTATATAGGGAGATTGAAGAGTTAAAGGATGCCGGTGTAGACGTTATACAATTTGATGAGCCTGTACTAACAGAGGTTGTGTTTACGAAGGGTCAAACTAGAAGCTTTATGTGTGCTGCCCTATCTGAGAAAAAGGATCCTACCGAAGAGCTTGAGTTTGCTCAAAGCTTACTTACTCCAGTTGTAAATTACGTCAAAGAAAAGAACATTATTTCCTCTGTCCACGTTTGTAGGGGAAATTGGAGCAAAAATGAGAAAATACTGCTGGAGGGACCTTATACCCCACTGATTGGACTTTTTGAAAAAGTGCTTCCAGATATATTGGCTCTAGAGTTTTCTACTCCAAGGGCTGGGGAAATAAAGAGCCTTTTTGATAGTGATATACTCAGAGAAAAGATAACTCTTGGTCTAGGCGTTATAAATCCTAGGCTCGATGTTATAGAAACCACAGAAGACATAGTGAAAAATGCTGAAAAAGCCTTGGAATTTGTAGATAAATCGAGACTTCTATTAAACCCTGACTGTGGTTTTGCAACATTTGCAAATAGACCTGTGAATAACTTTGAAAATATAGAAAAGAAGCTTAAAGTTCTTAAAGAAGCTAGGGATATACTCAGGGATAAATATCTATAGACAATATTAAGGCAATAAATAAGGAGCGATATAATTTGAACAGAAAAAATGAAGTCGGATATAATAAAACAAATAAAGAAAATGATATAATTGCTCCTAGCTCAACAGTCGATGAAAGCATAAACTTCAGCATCGATCTCAGAGGGGTATCCAGAGGTAATACTGTTGATTTTTATACTACCGAAGAAAAAATAACAATTAATTCTATATATGAATTTGATATGAAAAGGGATCAAAGAACATCAATAAACTACTTTTTATCATCTCTGGTCGGAGAACTAATGATGAATATCATGAAAGTTGCAAAAAAAAGAGATAAAATAGTTGAGGATCTTGAGTCAAAGTTGATAGTAAACCTAAAAAATCCACTCTCTCTCCTGGATGTAAGGGGCTATGATCAGTGCTCATTCCTAGAAAAGTTGAAAGTTAATATTTATTTGTATACAGATATCGAAGAAGAGGATTTAGACGACTTTATTAGTGAGGTTAAAGACAGATCAATGATATATAATCTATGTAAAGATTCACTTGATATTAGTATACGGCTAAATACAATACTTTAGCTATGAACTATTTATATAACCTTATATATCTGGTGATCCATTTATATATCTCGCTTTCCTTTTTACATTTCTAAATATCCATTCATATATCTAGAGTTCCATTCATATAAAAAAGCGTGGCAACATAATGTC
>JASBZE010000013.1 GCA_029983575.1 Peptostreptococcaceae bacterium | reverse complement strand
GTTATTATATACTATATCAGGAGGGGCATACACAAAATATTTTACAGACTCATTTCTTTTCCTAATTTTGTATCCTTTGGATCTACTCCCTCGAACACAATTTTTTTGACGTCTGTTTGATGTTTGATATCACTCCACAAGATACCGCCAACAAACTTTCCTTCCTTTTTAAATAATTTGTAGATATTATCTCCTTTTTCTACTTTCAATTCTTCAACTCCGTCGCCTGAGTTAGCCCCAGCTGAAAATACCTTTATATCTCCTAGATTTAATGTAGAAAATGGTTTTGGTTTTTCATATTCGTTGTGAGAACCAGTCATATTGGCACCTGCTATCTTACCCATCTCTTGGCTTGCTGTCCAAAGACCGATTGTGAAATTGCCTATCTGAGCCACGTCACCAGCAGCGTATATATTATCGTCTTCTTCTGTTTTGAGATCTTCTCCAACTAAGATACCTCTATCAGTTTTTAAGTTAGAGTTTTTAGCTACATCAATATTTGACCTAACCCCAGCCTGAATCATAATAGCATCTGCATCTATCTTTGAACCGTCTGATAGTTTTATTCCAACCACCTTGTTGTTATCTACTAGGATTTCTTCTGTACTTTTTCCTGTTTGTGTATTGATTCCCATGTCGTTTAAGCCTTTTTCTAGCTTTTGTGAAAGATTTTTATCGAGTTGTCTAGACAATAGGTAATCAAAGCTCTCGATAACAAGTACATCAAGACCTAATTTTTTTGCGGAGTTTGCAGCCTCTAATCCTAATATACCCCCACCGACGATGATAAGTTTTTTCTTGTCTTTAACGTAATCTTTGAAGTTGATTAAATCGTCGACGCTTCTGATTGCAAACACTCCCTCAGAATCGATGTTTTTAATAGGTGGCAAAAATGGATGAGCCCCACTGGCGATAAGTACTTTGTTATATTCAATCTCTTTTCCATCCTCAAGTATCGCCTTTTTATTTTTCCTGTCAATCTTATCGACTCAATCTTATCGACCTTGACTCCAAGTATTTCCTCGATATTCTTTTCTTTGTACCAAGATTCTTTTCTTACCAATATATCGTCGTTACTAAAATCCTTGCAAATCAATGCAGATAGTTTAGTCCTCCAATAGGTATGACATCGCTCTTCAGATATTATTAAAATACTAGAGTCTTGATCGTTTTTTCTGATTTCTTCTGCAGCGCTAAGACCTGCAATACCGTTTCCAATAATTAAATATTCGTACATATTATCCCCCTTTATATCCTTTCGTAAATATTCTTGTATAATAGTTCATACCCTTATGATACCATACTAATAGCAAATTATTACAAAAAATAAAAATATTTTGTATTTATTCGCGGATTCACTAATAGTTAGTTTTAAGCGTTTTTAATGCTTATTTATAAAATTTTTATATGTTGTTAAATTACTTATAATACAAAAATACTAAATTATGCGAATTCAGTGATGATATTAAAATAAAAGGGTATAAGCATAAGGAAAATTTTTGTACAAGGAGGTTATGTATGAAAAAATTTTTACCAAAAGCTATATCCTTACTCTTTATTTTTACGCTTCTCGTAGGTTGTACTAATAATGGCGGGGATAAAAGTAAGAAAAACGAGAAAAATAAATCACAGAAGGAAACAAAGTTAGAAAGAATTGACTACAAGACAGCGGGAGAGGACAATACATTTTTTGATAAAGTGGGCCCTGCTAGTTCATGGGCAAATGATAATAGAGAGTACTTCAAAAAACTGTACGGACCAAATGGCTCTATGGATGAATTTATAGCGAAATCAGGTGCCGATGACGACAAAAGATACGTCGTAGCGGATAAACTATCTCCAATGGGTAAAAAATTCAAAGACAGTTTTCCAGATTTAAAGGAAGTACAAGATGATTCAGATAAAAAGGTTCAAGATGATTTTAAGGAAGCTGCTTCAAAGGCAAAGATAGGCGATGAGGTAACTGTAAAAGACTGGGGAGGCAGGGATTTTAAATTTAAAAAGACGGCGGTTATTGATGATGCTGTAAAATCAAAAATTGCAACTGTTTTTACTGACTTCGATGACAAATATGGAGACAGTTATGACTATATAAATGTAAACCCAAATATATATAAAGAAAACAGGATTATGTTTATAGGTCATGAAACAACTAGTCAAAAAGAACTCGATAAAGTAAATAAAATTCCAACAGATACTCCTCCAAAAGAAGTTATCGATGGATTTACTAATAGTTCTTACGATAAGCCAATACCTCGTGGCAAGTGGGTAAGTATAAGAACTAGAAATTATCCTTTGACAAGTGAAAAGCGAAGAAAATATGCTGAAAAATATCCTGAGAAGGTGGTAGATGTTAAGGGGGAAAAACTTTATGTAAATGATTATAATGTCAGGTTTAATAAGGTTACTCCATATACTAAGGACCCAGAATATGTAAAAAAATCTATTAAAGAATCACAAAAGGTAAATACTAAAAACAACAGATATGTCGTGAGATTTAAGGATATGAATTTGCCATTAGAGATTGAGCCTGTTATTGTAGATTACGAAGTTTATTTGCCGATGAGTTATTGTGCAGTTGGATATTTAGACATCGAGTACGATCCAGTAGTTAAATTTAAAATAGGAAATATTGGAAAAAATAAAAAAGACGAGATCATTCCTGAATTTAACTCAAAAGCAGATAAAAATGTAAAGTATTTATTGCCTACAGAAGGAGAAACTTTAGTTAAAGACACAGATATGCAAAAGGTTGGTACTATAAAAAAATTCCAGAGCATTATATATATGGTAAAAGATAACGACGCTTATCAATTATCTATAGAGACTACAAGAAATGGGAGTATCACCGGAGAAAATAATGTTAAGAAAGTTTACTTCAGTATTAAATAAAATAACATAAAAAATAACCGAAAAAGAATATTTAAAATAATACAAAGGTTAGGGTAGAGATACTCTGACCTTTGTATTATTTGTGTAAGTTTTCTATCTACTGTTTTTGATGTATAATAAAAATAGATGAAAGGAGATTTTTATGATTAGTTCAATAAAACTTTGGTTTCATAACCACAGAAATGGTATTAGAATAAGTAAATTTGTCGGCATTTCGGTAATACTATTGATCATAGTGTGGATAGTCGACATTACTCATCCGGAGCTAAACAATAGGATACCACAAAATTTACTGCTATCTGTTGAAGTTTCTAAAGGTCTTTTGTCAACTCTAGCAGGGGTGTTTTTAACTGTTACAACTTTTACACTAACGACTATAATGACCTTGCTGACAGTGTATAACTCAAGTTATTCTCCTAGAACTTTGCAGAAGTTTATAGATAAGCCGATGGTGCTGAGCCTTATAGGAGTTTTCGTCGGAGGATTTTTCTATGCGGTATTAAGTTTGTTTATTATGCAAAACCTAGATGATTCTCGTAGGGTGTTAGCAGGTTCGCTTGGGATTATCTACGCCTTGACTAGTATGGTGTACTTTGTTAGGTTTGCTCAGTTAGTAATAAGAGATATCAAGGTAGAAAATCTTGTGGAAGATATTTACAACGATGCAAAAAAATTAATAACTGAAGAAGTTGAACAAAGAAAGAAATCTGAGAGGTATAGCGAGTCTGATATATATGACAATATTAAGATTTATTCCAGAGACACTGGATATCTGTTTGCTATTGAATACGACGAAATTATGGAAATTATAAAGAAGTATAAATGTGAGTTAGTCATTGCAAAGAGAATCGGCGAGTATATACCAAAGGGGATGTTTATAGCGGATTTAAATTTTAAAAACGAAGGGGACATTCCAGTAGAAGAAGATTTAAAAGAGATATTAAAAGAGATAAGCGATTTATTCGTCTTAAACAAGTCTAGAAATGAGAGGGACGATTATCATAATTCTATCAAGAATATTGTAGAGATTGGTTTGAGGGCGATTTCCCCAGGGGTTAACGACCCAAATACCTGTGTAAACTGCCTTGGCAAGATAACCGACTTACTTGCTCTTTTATTCACTACAAAAAATAACTATATAGTTGTTAAAGAAGAAAATGAGGCTGCGATAATATATTCCGGATACTCTGTTGAAGAGGAGCTATACTTGACATACTATCAACTAATTCATTATGGAAAGAGTGACCCTTCTGTATCTTATGCTATATTGCAGGGAATAGGGCTTTTAAGTATGGTTTCAGAAAAGAGGGCGGTAGAAAGTATCAGAAAATTTGCTAGGGAAGTATACGATATATTCTTAGCAGCTGCTGATACTGAGATGGACAAGAAGTATCTAGAGTCAGTATTTTGGAATATATCTGCAAACAGCGTCACAGATAAATGTGAATAAGGTTTCAAAGCTTCGAGAAGGTGTCAAAACTTTGAATAAATATTGTTGTTTTATTTTTTTGAATAAATACTGTCTCTTGTTTAGTATTCCATTATGGTAATATTTTTAATTACCTATGGCAAAAGAAGGTGAGATTATGTCTAAGAAAAAAGTAAAAACCAATGCGACAAGAATTTTAGAGGAAAAAAATATTAGCATTAAGTTGTATGAGTACCCTCATGGAAGTGCTCCTGTAGATGGAGTAAGTGCTGCGGGTTTAATCGGAAAGAACGTAGAGGAAGTTTTTAAAACTTTGGTAACAAAATCTAATTCAGGAGAAATCATAGTATGTGTAATTCCTGTAGCCAAGCATCTGGATTTAAAGAAGGCGGCACGTGCATCAAAAAACAAGAGTGTAGATATGCTTGACCTTAAGGATATTACAAAGGTAACTGGCTACGTAAGAGGAGGATGCTCGCCGGTTGGAATGAAAAAGTCTTATACTACTTTTATTGATATTAGCGCAAAAGACTTGGATACTATGATTGTTTCTGCAGGTAAGATAGGTCATCAGGTAGAGTTAAATCCTATCGATTTGGCTGAGGTTGTAGGAGCTGAATTTGTCGACCTGACACTTGCTGAGTAAAGATAAGAAGCGTTCAAGTTTTGCAATACTATAGGTATAAATGCTCAAGTAGCTATTAAAAATTAAAGAAAAATTCCCACGGAAGGTTGGTAAAAGTGAAGGTAATTAAATCAGAGGAAATTGTAAAAGCTGTAAGCACAATGTGCATTAAGGGGTGTATAGAGCTAGGAGATGACGTTATAAACAGCTTTAAGAAAAATCGCGAGAGTGAGTCATCTCAAACGGCACGAGATATTCTAGACGTGTTGATAGAAAATGCTGACATAGCTAAGGATAGAAGGATACCACTATGTCAAGATACTGGTATGGCAGTTTTTTTTGTAGAAATCGGTCAAGAGGTAAGTATAGAAGGCGATGACTTGGTCAGTGCGATAAATAAGGGCGTGAGTGACGGTTATACGAGGGGATATCTTAGAAAGTCAGTGGTTTCTCCAATAGATAGGGTAAACACCAAGGATAATACACCTGCAGTGATACATATAGATATGGTAAAAGGCGATGGACTGAAAATAGTTTATGCGGCAAAGGGGTTTGGTTCAGAAAATATGAGTCAAATAGCTATGCTCAAACCATCGGATGGAATTGATGGTATTAAAAATTTCATATTAAAGGTCGTTAAGGACGCTGGAGCAAATCCATGTCCTCCTATAATCGTGGGAGTTGGCATAGGAGGAACCTTTGAAAAGGCTGCAATACTCGCAAAAAAATCCCTTATAAGGAAGGTAGGCGAGCATAACAAGGACGGGTTTATCAAGGATTTAGAAGATGAGATGCTTGAAAAGGTAAATAAGCTAAATATAGGTCCTCAAGGCCTAGGAGGGAATACTACGGCTCTTGCAGTAAATATTGAGACCTTTCCAACTCACATAGCGGGTCTGCCTGTAGCAGTAAACATCAACTGCCATTCATCTAGGCACGAAGAGGTAGTTTTTTAGTTATTGATATAGTTGGCTTTTTTAGCTATGTATAAGATAAAGTATAGTTTTTTGAGATGGGAAAACAATAATAGATTAAAATTTATTGAGATGGGAAAACAATAATAGATTAAAATGCCATTAACAGAATTGAAATGAGGTAATTATGAAGAGATTAAAAATGCCATTAACTGAGTCTGATATAATTGATTTGGAAGCTGGAGAGACGGTAATGCTAACGGGTTATCTGTATACGGCTAGAGATCAAGCTCACAAAAGGTTGGTTGGAGCATTGGAGAGCGATGGAAAACTCCCTATTGATTTAAAAGGTCAGGGAATATATTACGTCGGCCCATCACCGACAAAACCTGGGGAGGTTATTGGTTCTGCTGGTCCTACAACTTCTTATAGGATGGATGATTTGACTATCCCACTTCTAGAAAAAGGCCTAAAGCTAATGATAGGCAAGGGGAAGAGGGATGAAAAAATAGTCGATGCTATAAAAAAATACAAGGCTCTCTACCTAGGTGCCATAGGAGGTGCTGGAGCGTATATTTCAAATTCGATAAAAGAAGCCGAAGTTATAATGTATGAGGATCTGGGACCTGAGGCAATCAGAAAGATATATGTAGAAGATTTAAAACTAACTGTAATCATAGATACAAGGGGAAATAATTTACTAGATGATAAACCTATGTTAAATATAGATTCTAAACGATTTAAGGTTTAGTTTTGAAAGTAAAATCTAAATAGATATTAGAAAAAAAGTATATTATTTAAGTTAGGAGAAATTTATGGACTATAAAAAAAGGGCTGTTGAGTTACACGAAAAATATCACGGAAAAATCGAAACAACTCCAAAGGTTGAATTGAAAACCAAAGACGATCTTTCGACTTACTACACACCAGGTGTAGCTCAACCATGTCTTGAGATAAAAAATAATGAGGATGATGTTTACAAATACACATTAAAGTCAAATACGGTTGCCGTAGTTTCAGATGGTACTGCTGTTTTGGGATTGGGTGACATAGGACCAAAGGCCGCCATTCCCGTTATGGAAGGAAAGTCTATTCTTTTTAAGGAGTTTGCAGATGTGAATGCATTCCCTATATGTCTTGACACTACAGACGACGATGAGATTGTCGAGACAATCAAGAGAATAGCTCCGGTTTTTGGAGGTATAAATCTAGAGGATATTTCTGCTCCAAGGTGTTTTGAAATTGAGAAAAGGCTAAAAGAGGAGATTGATATACCGGTATTTCATGACGACCAGCACGGCACAGCAATTGTTGTTTCATCTGCCCTTATAAATTCACTAAAGCTTGCAAAGAAGAAAATAGAAGATGTAAGGGTAGTGATAAATGGGGCTGGCTCAGCAGGTATTGCAATTGCAAAGATGTTAATAAATATTGGGGTAATGGATCTAATTCTATGCGATATCAACGGTATATTGGACGTCGATGACATAAATTTAAATTCAGCTCAAAGAGAATTGGCCAAGGTTACTAATCCTAGTAAAATCAAGGGAGTTTTACTCGACGCTTTAACAGGGGCTGATGTATTTGTAGGCGTATCTAAGGGAAACCTCCTAAAAGAAGAGCATATCAAAGCCATGAACGAAAAATCTATAATATTTGCTATGGCAAACCCAACTCCTGAGGTATTGCCAGATGACGCAAAAAAATGGGGTGCCTTTATCGTAGGTACAGGAAGAAGCGACTTTGACAATCAGATAAACAACGTCTTAGCTTTTCCGGGAATATTCAAGGGAGCACTGGACGTAAGGGCAAGTGACATAAATGAAGAGATGAAAGTCGCCTGTGTATATGCAATAGCGGATTATCTAGAGCCAAGCGTCGATGAAATTCTTCCATCTATATTGGATAAGGGAGTTTCTGTAGAAGTAGCAAAGGCTGTAAAGGATGCAGCTGTAAAAAGCGGGGTAGCAAGGATTTAGTATAATCTATATCGGGTGGACGATACATAAAAATATTTACATAACCGCATAATTATGTACTTAAGCAAATAATTATGTACATAAGAAAAAAGGGATAAATTTATCTTGAAAATATTTTAAAACTCAAAAAAACAATGGCTAGACTTCAATAATTGATAAAAAAGGTGATGAGCAAAATAGAATTATCTATTTTGCAACATCACCTTATTTTTTGTATAAATATATACCGTTTTTACCAATTAGTTTAATTTAATGATTCCTTTAGATAGGTGCCGTGTTCGTCTTGCTCAATAACTCCTTCTTTCATCAAAACTCCCAAAGCCCTTTTGAAATTTTTCTTACTCGTTCCAAAGAACTTTCTAATATCTTCAGGATCGCTTTTATCGTTGTACTTCATCTTTCCATCCTTACCCTCGAGATGGCTTTTGATCTTTCTAGCAACTTCGCTCATTTCTTCTGCGCGTCCTGCCCTTGGAGTTAGGGATAGCTTTCCATCTTCATAAATTCCCTTGACTTTTAATCCATCTATAAACTCACCAGCATGTAACTCGTTGTAGTATTCATTTCTTAAAATCACCGCTGCATATTTATCATCTACAGCCACCATAGCGCTTTTATTTGTTTGAAAACCATATATATAACCACTAACAACGTCACCTATGTCATATGGTGAATCGGTATCCAGATATGAATCAATGTCTGTTGTGCATGCGAGTCTTCCCGATTTGTCTATATTAAAGATAGAAAAGATATGTTTCCCCAGGAAATAATGTGAACTTTTTCTCCTTGAATGGAAGAAGGACATCTTTTTCTATTCCTAAATCTACGAAATAGCCAATCTTGGTTTCGCTAATGACCTTTAGCTGGGCAATTTCTCCTACAACAGCTTTAGGAGTCTTCTCCGTAGCTATCAATTTTTTACCGTCACTATATACAAAAACATTTAAATATGAACCAATTTCTATATTCTTTGTCAGTGTATTATTCTTGTGAAGAAGTATGTCGTTTGTGTATTTTTCATTTTTACCCTCTAAAAAACACCCAAAGTCAGTTTTCCTTAAAACTTTTAATCGGTTGATATCTCCGATTTTTAAGTTATTAATGTCACCTATCTCATTTTTATTTCTTTCCATAATTTTTATAACCCCCCGTTTGTTTGTCTACTAACATTATACCATGGATTTTTTACTATTTGTTAAATTATTTATTTAAATTTGCATAATCCTGACATCAATTATACTTTTAAATAATATGATTATGAGTATTAAAAATAGATATTATTTTTTGTGTCAAAACTATTGCAATTATAGAGTGATTGCTATATAATTTAAATTGTTGTTTAGGAAAAATAAACTTAAAGTTTAGTAAAAATATCTTTGTGTTTAGAAAGAGTAATTTAAGAGTTTATTAATATAAACTTTTTTACGAAAAGGACGGTTAAGTATGAATATAGGAGAGAAGATTAGGAGTTTAAGAATAGAAAAACAATTAACTCAGGCTGAGCTCGCGGATAGGTGTGAGCTTTCTAAGGGATTTATATCCCAGATAGAAAATGATCTGACTTCGCCTTCTATTGCAACACTCATCGATATCTTGGAGATATTGGGCACGAATTTAAGGGAGTTTTTCTCGCAGGATGTAGATGAGAGAATAGTGTATACGAAGGAAGATATGTTTGAAACTGACGATGAACAATTAAATTATAATTTGAAGTGGTTAGTTCCAAATGCTCAAAAAAATGAGATGGAACCGGTTTTATTAACAATCAATCCCGGCGGTAGGTATAAGTTAGAAAAACCTCACGAGGGAGAAGAGTTTGGTTTTGTTTTGAGCGGTATTATTTGTTTAAATGTAGGAGAAAGAGTTTTTAAGGTTAGAAAAGGAGAGAGTTTTTACTATCATCCTAGACAGAACCATTATATATCAAACGGTGGAAAGACAATTGCGAGATTGGTTTGGGTAAGTAGTCCACCATCATTTTAATAGTTGGAGGTAACAAGTTGAAAGATACAAGCTTGATAAAATTGGAGGGAATCCACAAAGCATATGACGATAACATAGTACTAGATAACTTTAATCTAGATATAAAGAAAAATGAATTTGTGACCCTTTTAGGTCCAAGTGGTTGTGGTAAGACGACATTATTAAAAATAATAGGCGGATTTGAGCAGGCTGATTCAGGTAAGGTTATTTTTGAGGGAAAAGACATTAATTCTCTTCCTCCTAATAAGAGAAATGTCAATACTGTTTTTCAAAAATATGCCCTTTTTACTCATATGAACGTATATGACAATATAGCATTTGGTTTAAAATTAAAGAATTTGCCTAAGGATGTGATTGATGAGAAGGTTGAGGAAATACTTAAGGTCGTTGCTCTTAGTGGATTTGAAAAGAGGGATATTGAATCTTTAAGCGGTGGTCAGCAACAGAGGGTGGCTATTGCAAGAGCTTTGGTCAATGAGCCTGAGGTATTGCTACTTGATGAGCCCCTTGCCGCTTTGGACTTAAAGCTAAGACAAGAGATGCAGATAGAACTCAAAAAAATTCAGCAACAGATGGGAATAACATTTATATTCGTAACACACGATCAAGAAGAGGCGCTGTCAATGTCCGATACAATTGTCGTTATTAATAAGGGTTTGATTCAGCAGATGGGATCTCCTGTAGATATATACAACGAACCTAAAAATTCATTTGTTGCGGATTTTATAGGTGAGTCAAATATCATCGACGGCGTTATGTTAGAAGACTTCAAGGTAGTCTTTGCCGATAAGGAGTTTGTATGTGTCGATAAGGGCTTTGATAAAAATGAGGAAGTCGAAGTCGTTGTCAGACCGGAAGATATAAAAATGATGCCGGCAGATGAGGGTATGCTAAAAGGTATTGTGAGATCATCGGTATTTAAAGGAGTGCATTACGATCTTGAGGTCGAAGAGAATGGAAGGATGTGGCTACTTCAAAATACCCTGACTGCTCCTATTGGAAGTGAGTTAGGAATGGACATCGGTCCAGATGACATACATATTATGAAGAAGGTGAAGAGAGATGAAGGCTAAAAATATTTATACATATCCTTATGTAATATGGTCTGCTATTTTTATCGTAATCCCTCTTCTATTAGTTATATATTACAGTTTTAGGCTTGAAACTGATCATGGAAGCATATTTTCCCTCTTAAACTACAAGGAGATAGCTGACAAGATATACCTTATGGTATTTTTACGTTCCTTTATTTTGGCGGGAATAGCTACTGTACTTTGCATTCTAATAGGGTATCCAGTGGCTTACTTTATTTCCCAGATAAAAGGACCTCTAGCAGGAAAGCTCATCCTATTATTTATTCTTCCTATGTGGATGAATTTTCTACTCAGAACATATGCGTGGATAGCTATCCTTGGCAAGAATGGAATTTTAAATACTTTATTAGGTTATGTTGGGATACAAAATCCGCCGTCTATTTTATATACATATGGGGCAGTACTATTAGGAATGGTTTATAATTTCTTGCCCTTTATGGTTTTACCTATATATACTTCTCTGACCAAGATAGATATGGATTTAGTCAATGCGGCTAGAGATTTAGGAGCAGATACTAAGACGGTATTTACTAAGATTATTTTTCCTCTGACTCTGCCAGGAGTTCTGTCTGGTATAACTATGGTGTTTATGCCAGCGGTAACAACTTTTGCAATTTCTAGGTTACTAGGAGGAGGAAAGACCATGCTTGTTGGGGATTTGATAGAGCAGCAGTTTACAGTTGTCGGTGACTGGGGCTTTGGATCATCTCTTTCAATTGTCATGATGGTAATAATTTTGATCTCAATGTCTATAATGAATAAGGTCGACAAGGGATCTACAGAAGGGGGAGGATTGTAATTAAAGCTAATAAAAATAAGATATTTTCTAATATATACTTGGTTTTGGTGTTTTTATTCTTATACGCACCTATTTTTGCTTTGATTTTGTTCTCCTTTAACGATACAAAATCTATGGCGGTTTGGAGAGGGTTTACGACTAAGTGGTACGTACAGTTATTTAATAATGAAGCTATACTGACTGCCCTTTATTACACTGTTACCATTGCTGTAATTTCCTCTATAATCTCAACTGTATTTGGGACTTTAACAGCGATAGGGATTCATAAGATGAGGGGAAAGAGAAAAAAAGTACTTCTAAATATCAACTACCTTCCAGTGGTAAATACGGAGATAGTAACAGGGGTTGCGATGATGAGCCTCTTTGTATTTGTGAATATGGACTTTGGTTTTAATACCATGCTCATATCACATATCATGTTTTCTACTCCATATGTAATTTTGTCTGTTTTACCTAGACTAAGGTCAATGCCAGACAATTTGGAGGAGGCAGCTCTCGATTTAGGAGCCACACCTTTTTACGCAATAAGAAAGATAATACTGCCTCAGATTAAGCCGGGAATAATAGCTGGATTTTTGATGGCCTTTACGATGTCTATTGACGATTTCGTAATTTCATTTTTCAATACTGGAAATGGTGTAAGCAATATATCTATTGAGGTTTATTCTATGGCTAGAAGAGGGATTAAACCTGAGATAAACGCACTGTCAACCTTGATGTTTACAGTCGTGATAATTCTTCTTTTGATGTCAAACAAGAAACAATCGATAGTTGGAAATAGACGTAATGGAGGTTAAGATGAGAAAAATAAAGATATTGGCCTTGGTCATGGCTATCGTACTTCCGATGGTTTTTGCGACTGGATGTAAGGGCGGAAGCGATTCTTCTAAGGTGCTTAACGTCTATAACGTCGGAGATTATATAGATGAGGATTTGATTAAGGAATTTACAAAGAGAACGGGCATAGTTATTCAGTACTCAACATATGACACCAATGAGATGATGTATCAAAAAGTAAAGTCCAAGAGTACAAATTACGATTTAATCTTTCCTTCTGACTATATGGTTTCAAAGATGATAAAGGAAGGCCTACTAGAAAAGATAGATTACAGCAAGATACCTAATTTCAAAAATATCGATGATAGTTTTAAACACAATGACTTTGACCCAAAAAACGAGTACAGTGTAGCATATATGTGGGGTACTTTAGGTATAGTCTATAATAAAAAGTACTTCAAAGAACCTCCAGATTCTTGGGATGTATTTTGGAATCCTAAGTACAAGGGAAATATGTTGATGTTTGATTCTGTAAGAGATACTATGGGAGCCTCACTTTTTAGATTGGGTTATTCTATGAATTCAACCAATCCAAAGGAAATCAACGAAGCAAAAGAAGAGTTGATTAAACAAAAACCTAATGTTTTAGCGTATGTCAACGATGAGGGCAAGGATAGGATGGTCGGAGAAGAGGCTATCTTGGGTATGTTCTACTCAGGTGACGTTCCAGCTATGATCGATGAAAATGAGAACTTGGCATATGTAATTCCAAAAGAAGGAACAAATAAATGGATAGATGCGATGTGCATACCTACTACTGCACAAAATAAAGATTGGGCAGAAGAGTTTATAAATTTCTTGTTAGATCCTGAAATTTCTAAACAAAATACTGAGTACATCGGATATTCTACGCCAAACAAGGAAACATTAAAAATACTTGATCCAGATATGAGGGAGGATAAAAGTCTATATCCTGATGAAAGGATCTTAGATAAGTGTGAGTCTTTTATAGATGTCGGCAAGTACTTGAAGTACTATGACAAGGCGTGGATAGATTTAAAGACTAGGTAGATAAAAGACTAGGTAAATAAAAGACTAGGTAGATTAAAGATCATAATAAAATCTATATATAAAAAACTTCTCTATCGACTATCAAAAATACGGGCGAGAAAGTTTGATTGATATTAAAAACTACATATAAACACTATCAAAGAGCTAGACTAAATGAAAGAGCCGATGAACTTGTGAGTGATCACAGGCGTCGGCTCTTTATTTTTTAAGTACCTAATATTTTCAAGTCAGAGACTTAGGGTATAATTATCATTAAAAGTCTTGAATAATTTGCAAAAAAAATATAAAATAGTAGTATTGGATAAAAATAATAAGTATGGATATTAATACATGGTTTTGGAGGGATATGTGACTAGGAGAAATAGAAGCTCCCAAAAAAAGAGGGCTAGCTCAAGCAGAAAATCACAGCGTAATGCTCGTGGCGTAAACACAACTACAATAAGAAGAAAACCAGTATCTAAAAAAGCCAACTTGAATAGAAAGACTAGGGCGAGTCGTATTTTCCTTGGAGCTCGTTCTAGGAGGTTGTACATCGTAGTTATGATGATAGCACTCTTATTTGTGGCGTCGATTATAGTGGCAAGTGTTAGGCAATTAATGGATAATGGAAGAGAACCAGATGACATCAGTTCCAAAAACAACTTTATAATGAGTATAGAAGGCAGTGCGATGAGACAGTATAAGCAAACAGGTGTATTACCATCTATAATTATAGCTCAGGCGATCTTAGAATCTAACTGGGGAGAGTCTCAGCTAAGCACTAAGGGATATAATTTATTTGGTATCAAGGCTGACCCGTCATGGCACGGAAAGAAGATAAAGTTTAGAACTAGGGAAAATTACGATGATGTGATAACGGCATACTTTAGAAAGTATGACAGCTGGGATGACTCTATAGAGGATCACGGAAAATTTTTGACCGAGAACAAGCGTTACAGGAGATTCGGCATGTTTGAAACAAAGGATTATCACGCTCAAGCACAGGCACTAGAGGATGCTACATACTCAACTGTTAGAAATAGCCAGGGTGAGAAGATTTATGCGAGGACGTTAGTAAATCTCATTGATAAATACCGACTGTATGAATATGACAGAAGGGTATTGAGTGGAGATTATAAGAATTAGGACTAAGGATTATGGCCTCACAGGTTTATAATCCTTATTTAATATTGGAAGGGGATAATATGGAAGGTTTATCAGGAACAGGTTGTAAAGTTTTAATTCCTGAGGAAGAAAAAAAGACGCTTAAAGAAATAGAAAAGAGTATAACGAAGAGATTTAGAAAGAGGATATGGTCTAAGTTTATAAAAGCAATCAAAGATTTTGAGTTAATAGAGGATGGAGATAAGATTGCCGTGGCGATCTCCGGAGGTAAAGACAGCTTACTTATGGCGAAAATGTTTCAGGAGCTTTCAAGGCACGGCCACAAAAACTTTGAGGTAGAATATATTTCTATGGATCCGGGTTATCACGAGAGCATAAAAAAATTACATTTAGAAAACTTAGACTATCTCGGTATAGATGCGCACTATTATAAGTCTGATATATTTGAGGTCGCCGACAAGATAGCTAAGGACAATCCTTGTTATATGTGTGCGAGGATGAGAAGGGGAAATCTATACGCAAAGGCAAAAGAGCTTGGGTGTAATAAACTCGCCCTCGGACATCATTACGATGACGTCATAGAAACTACTATGCTAAATATTCTATGCGCCGGGAATTTTAAGACTATGCTTCCTAAGTTAAATTCAGTTAACTTTGATAACATGCAGATAATTAGACCGCTTTACTATATTAGAGAAGAAGATATAATTAGATTTATTAATTATACAGGTATTTGGCCTCTAAATTGTGCATGTACAGTTGCCGCTAAAAAGACTGGAACAAAGAGGTATGAGATTAAAGACCTAATAAAAAATCTGGGCGAGAATTTTGTAAATGTAGAGAATAATATCTTTAGGGCGGCACAAAACGTAAATGTGGATTCAATACTAGGTTGGCAAGAGGACGGAGAAAAACACATTTTTTTAGAGAAGCTATAATTTAGTTTATAAATACAAGTATTTTTTAAAAATTTATAGTATACTCTAAGAACGGTATTTATTGAAGTTATAGTTTATGGAGGTAAATATGAAAGATATTTTTGACCTTAGTAACGAAAATGAAGAATATGTGGTAGTGGATTTAGAGACGACGGGGCTTGACCCTGCCTATGGATCAGAGATTATTGAAATTGGTGTTACCGAGATAAAAAACGGAAATATAGTCAAAAACTATTCCAGGCTTATAAAGCCAAAGGGAATAATACCCACTGAGATAACTAGGATTACAAACATAACAAATGATATGGTCACTGATTGTCTGAGTTTGGAGGAGGTACTTCCAAATTTTAGAAGGTATATAGGAAATAGGACCATAATAGCTCACAATGCTAAGTTTGATTTAAAATTTTTAAATTTTTATCTCAGGGAGTTGGGGCTTGATATAATAGAAAATTATATCTGTACCTTAGAATTATTAAAGAAAAACAAAAATTATACCTTGAGAAGTAAAAGTTTGAAAAATGCTTGCGAGCATTATGGTATAATAAATAAAGAGGCTCACAGGGCAGATAGCGATACACTAGCTACAGCTCAGCTTTTTTTAAAGGTTATTGAAGAGCTAAAATAAATTTCTACGCGGAGGAAGTTTATGCAAGATGATATAAAAAGAATAAGACGTAAAAAGATAAGCTCCTCCGATGAAAATATTAGGGGAGTATCGAGAAATAGCGTTAATAGACAGGATAGAAATATTAGGTCAAGTGCTCCTAATGACTTTGAGAGTAGGAAAAAAACAAACAGAGATACAAATAGAGGGCTTAATGAAAGAGCTAAAATAAAAAAGACTGTCTATAATCAGGAAAAAGGATATAAAAAGGTGACCATGACTTCAGGTAGGGACGTTATGTCCAGAGAAGAAGATGCGGTTCGTTTTAATCGAAATAAAAGTAAAAAGAGGATTGGTTCGGAAAACAAAACGTCCGGTGGGACGGTTAAACAAAAGAGGAAGTTTAAATCCTCATACAGTTCTAAGGCTCATTCCCTACTATATACAGTAGTCAAAAGGCTTATAGTAACTTTGTTAATCATTGGGATCGTCGGAAGTGCAGCAATCTATGGATATTATAAATACTGTACCTATGACATGGCGCCTCTTACTAAAAATATGGTTATGGCGAGTTATATAAACAAAGATCCTATTCCAATAAATGAGGTCCCAAAAAACTTAAAAAATGCTTTTGTGTCCATTGAGGATGAGAGATTTTATGAGCATGGGGGCATCGATATAAAATCCATGATAAGGGCTGTGATATCTACAGCTACGGGAAATACTCAGGGAGGAAGCACAATAGATATGCAAGTTTCTAAGATACTGCTTACTTCAAGTGAGAAGACTATGAAAAGAAAGATGATGGATATCAGAAATGCCATTGCCATGAATAAGGTTATGACAAAGGATGAAATATTAGAAGCCTATGTAAACAATGCCTACTTTGGAAAGTCTACCTATGGCGTAAAAAATGGAGCCGAGCTTTACTTTAAAAAGGACGTTAGAAAATTAGATCTCAGTCAATGCTCTATGTTGGCGGGGATAACAAATAATCCTAGTAGATTTAGTGAGTATAACGAGGCTAGAAAAAGGCAAAAGGCCATACTCAGAAAGATGTATGAGCTAGGCTATATAAATGAGAGGGATATGAAGGACGCGATTTTTAGAGATGTTCCTTTTAAATCAGAAATAGAATAAGATAGATAATATAAAGCAAGATAGAGATGGAATAAGTTAAATATACTTGCAATCTGGTTGTAAAATTTGTTAAGGAGAAAGATATGTTATTAGATGACTTGATTAGTCAGGCCAAAAGCATAAATGAGATAAAGATGGATGAATTTGTAAAGTACTGTCCCAAAAAGAGGGTTGGAATTTTTGGCGGTACATTTGACCCGATACACAATGGACACTTAGCTGTAGTTGAGTTTATCAGGGAAAAGTACAAGCTTGAGAAAGTTATATTCATTCCATCGGGTAACCCCCCGCACAAGTCGGGGCTTTTATCTTCTGAGCAAGATAGGATGAACATGGTTTTACTCGCTGCCATGAGAAACTCGGATTTTATAGTTTCAGACTATGAACTTGGTTCACAGGGTAAGACGTTCACTATAAATACGCTCAGGTATCTCAAGGATATGCTACCGAGCACGGAGTTATGTTTTATTACAGGTGCAGATGCTATAGTTGATATAGAGAGCTGGAAAAATACAAAGGAAACGTTTGAGTTGGCTACGTTCATTGCCGCTACTAGACCTGGGATAAGCCTTCTTGAATCTCAAGAAAAAATAGAAGAGCTAAGGGAAAAGTACGATGCTACAATACACACACTCTACGTTCCGGCTTTGGATATTTCTTCTACGTACATAAGAAATAGACTAGAAAAAGAAAAAACTATAAAATATCTGCTTCCAAATTACGTCGAGCAGTATATTGCATTTAATAAGCTATACAAAAAGGTTGGTGAAGGTCAAGATGATCAGGCTGAGTAATGAGGCCATACTTGAGGAGGTAAAAAATAGACTTCCAGAAAAAAGATTTAAACATTCTCTTGGGGTGGCAGAGGCCGCCGTCAAGCTTAGCAAAATTTACGGAGTGGACGAAAACTCAGCCTATGTTGCAGGGATAGCCCATGATGTGGCTAAATACACAAAACCACACGAAATTGAGGATTATGTAAATAAATACGAGATATATTTAGATGAATATGAAGAGAGATCACTGGCCTTGTCGCACAGTATCTTGGGTTCATACGTCGCTAGGTATGAGTTTGGCGTTTTCGATTCAGATATAGTGAATGCTATAAGGTATCATACTACTGGCAGAGCTGACATGAGTATGCTAGAAAAAGTTGTATTCATGGCTGATTTAGTAGAAGAAGGAAGAGATTTTCAGATAGTCGATGAATTAAGGGAGCTTGCCTTTGGGGGAAAAATAGATGATGCGATAATCATGGCTCTTGACAATACAATTATGTTTGTCATTAAAAAAGGACAGATTATCCATCCGAGATCAATAGAAGCACGAAATTTTTTGATTAATTTGAAAAAATATACAATACAAGGTAAATAATATGATATAATACTATTCTAACAGGGGGTTACTATGGAAAAACTAAAAGAGATCTTAGAGGCTAATATCGATTTAAACGAAATTGAAACTGATGACCTGCTGAGGGTTGCAGTTGAAGCTATAGAGGATAAACTTGGGGTGGACACAGTCGTGTTAAATGTTGGTGAAGTGTCAAGTTTGTGCGATTATTTTATAATAACTAGCGGGTCTTCTCAAAGACAAGTAAAATCAATAGCGGAGAGCGTTGAGGACAGTTTTACTCAGCTTGGGCTCGAGCCTAGGGGAAAAGAGGGGTATACATCTCAAAACTGGGTACTGCTTGATTATGGGGATATAATGGTACATGTATTTGACGATGAAAATAGAGGTTTTTATAACCTAGAAAAACTTTGGAAGGATGCACCTTACGTAGAGATGTAGACCTTCACACTAAATATTGGAGGTAGTATATGGCGGTATACAATTTTAAAGAGATAGAAAAGAAATGGCAAAAGAAGTGGGACGACAATAAACAATACAGCATGGATACGAGAGATGATTCAAAGGAGAACTACTATGTACTAGAGATGTTCCCTTATCCATCAGGAAAGATACACATGGGTCACGTAAGAAACTACGCCATAGGTGACGTTGTAGCTAGATTCAAAAAAATGGAAGGGTATAATGTACTTCATCCGATGGGATGGGATTCATTTGGTCTTCCAGCAGAAAATGCAGCTATAAAAAATAACATCCACCCTCACGTTTGGACGACATCGAATATAGAAGAGATGAAATCTCATATAGCATCACTTGGTATTAGTTATGACTGGGATAAGGAGATTGCAACCTCTACACCAGAGTATTACAAGTGGACTCAAGAGATATTCTTAAGGTTTTTAGAAGAAGGACTTGCTTATAAAAAGGATTCATACGTAAATTGGTGCCCTTCTTGTGAAACTGTACTCGCAAATGAACAGGTAGTTCAAGGCGCTTGTGAGAGATGTGACTCTATAGTAATAAAAAAAGAACTTGAACAGTGGTATTTCAAGACTACTGACTTTGCTGAGGAACTGTTAAACGACCTCGATAAGCTTGACAAATGGCCAGAAAAGGTTAAGACTATGCAAAGAAACTGGATAGGAAAGTCAGTTGGAGCAGAACTTGATTTCAAGGTAGATGGATTTGATAAGACTCTAACTGTATTTACTACTAGACCTGATACAGTTTTTGGAGTAACTTTTATGGTTATGGCACCAGAGCTACCTCTAGTTAGAGAACTCGTTAAGGGAACTGAATATGAGGCTAAGGTAGAGGACTTCCTACAAAAGATATACAAGATGACTGAAGTAGAAAGAAGTTCAACTGAATTAGAAAAAGAGGGTATGTATATAGGAGTTGATGTAATAAATCCTATAACAGGGAAGAAAGTACCTCTTTGGATAGCTAATTACGTACTCGCTGACTACGGTACTGGAGTGGTAATGGCTGTTCCAGGACATGATGAAAGAGACGAGGACTTCGCTAAGAAATACTCAATAGATATTGTAAATGTAATAGATGAAGATAATAAGATGATAAATAGCGGCGAATACAATGGTATGGACGCTGGAGAGTTTTTTGATAAGATAATTGAAAGAGTAGAATCTGAGGGAATTGGTAGAAAGACCGTAAATTACAGGCTTAGAGACTGGTTGATTTCTAGACAGAGATATTGGGGATGCCCAATACCAGTGGTATATTGCGACGATTGTGGTATAGTGCCTGTTGATAGAAAGGATTTACCTGTTTTATTACCTACAGACGTAGAATTTACAGGAAAAGGAGAAAGTCCACTGACAACTTCAGAGAGCTTCATTCATACAACTTGTCCAAAGTGCGGCAAAGAAGCTAAAAGAGAAGTCGATACCATGGATACTTTTGTGGATTCATCTTGGTATTTCTTGAGATATGTAGATAACAAAAACACAGAGGCACCTTTTGACAAGGAGTTAGTAAATAAGTGGCATCCTGTTGATCAGTACATCGGTGGAGTAGAACACGCAATACTACACTTACTTTACTCAAGATGGTTTATAAAATGCTTTAAGAAATTGGGTATGGTTGATTTCGATGAGCCTTTTGAAAATTTATTGACTCAGGGTATGGTACTTATGGATGGGGCAAAAATGAGTAAATCAAAAGGTAATACTGTTTCTCCTAACGATATAATAAACGAGTTTGGGGCAGATACAGCAAGGTTGTTTATACTATTTGCAGCGCCACCGGAGAGAGATTTAGATTGGTCAGATCAAGGAGTTGAAGGATGCTTTAGATTCTTAAACAGGGTTTATAGAGTAGTTGACGAGCTAAAGGACTTCATTTCAAATAAATCTGATAAGGAAGATGATTTTACCAAAGAAGATAAAGAAATGAGGCTTAAGACCAATCAAACGCTTAAAAAGGTTACTTTTGATTTAAGCGAAAAGTTTGGGTTTAATACTGCCATAGCTTCTTTAATGGAATTAGTCAATGAAGTATACAAATACAAAGAACTTGAAACTAGAAAGGTATCTGTTCTTAAGGAAGCGATAGAGACTATGATCGTAATACTATCTCCTTTCTGCCCTCATATTGCAGAAGAACTATGGAGCAATATCGGAAAAGAAGGAAGTGTATTTGATATAAAATGGCCTGAATATGACGAAAGTGCCCTAGTACAAGATGAGATTGAGATAATCGTTCAAGTTAACGGTAAGATGAGAGGCAAGGTAAGTGTACCGGCTTCATCAGACGACAAGACTGTACAAGAGACTGCTCTTAGAGATGAAAAAGTTAAGGCTCATGTAGAAGGAAAAGACATTGTCAAGGTAATAGTTATTAAGGATAAGATAGTAAATCTAGTTGTTAAATAGAATTTTAAGAGATGTGAAATTAATTTATGAGTTTAAATTTATATTTACTACTCATAAGCATAGCATTTAGCGATGTGCGTATTTTCACATCTCTTTTTTGTATGGTAAGTATATTTATATCGTTTAAAATGTTACTTTATATTGATTATTTAAGCCTAGAACACAAACAACCTACTACAATACATAAAGTTTTCAGTTGCAGAAATTATTGAAAATAATGCAAGAAAAATTGCAGAACAAATTTAAATTATTTATTTTATGATGATTTTAAAAAAATACCATTGTAAAATACGATAACAAATATAAAATATGCTAAAGAAATAACAAAATGATTGCAAAGTTTCAGATTATAGATTATAATAATAAATAAGAGGAGATTTTTTAGTTACAAAATCTCGAAAAACGAAAGGAAGGTAACAACATGGATAACATGAATGGAAAGAAAAAAGTTAAAGCCGTCTCGCCGGAAACTTTTATATTCCTAGTAATATTCATAGGAGGTTTCTATTTGGTGGGTAGAAAAATGGGAGTCGGCCTAATGTTCAAAACAATGATGGCTACTGCCCACGATCTATTGCTGTCAACAGTATTTTTAATTATGAGTATGGCAGTTTTAGCTGGTGCTATTTCAGCTTTACTATCTGAATTTGGTGCCATTGCTCTTATAAACAAGATTTTCTCACCTTTGATGAAACCGCTTTGGGGTATACCTGGAGCTAGTATTACGGGTGCAGTTGCTACGTATTTGTCTGACAACCCAGCGATAATTTCTTTTGCTAAGGATAAGACTTTTACTCAGTATTTCAAGAAATATCAGGTGCCAGCACTTTGTAACCTAGGTACTGCCTTTGGTATGGGACTTATAGTTACGACTTTCATGATTGCTCAAGGTAAGGAATTCATTGCTCCTGCACTAATAGGTAATCTAGGAGCTGTTGTTGGAAGTATAGTTTCTGTTAGACTTATGCTTAGACAAACTAGAAAATACTTTGGCGAACATGCCGAAGAATTCTACGGAGATCACATAAGTGAAGGCGACGCTGAAAAATTAGGCGAAGTTAGGTTTGTAAGGGATGCAAACTTATTTCAAAGAGTTCTAGATGCTATGCTCGAAGGCGGAAAGAACGGCGTTGAGATGGGTATGGCAATCATACCTGGAGTACTTATTGTTTGTACACTAGTAATGATGCTTACATTTGGACCTGGTGAGGGAGGACACTACACTGGAGCTGCATACGAAGGTGTTAAGTTACTACCATGGTTAGGAGAAAAGATTAACTTTATTATAGAGCCTCTATTTGGATTTAAATCTCCTGAGGCAATTGCGTTCCCTATAACTTCTCTTGGTGCTGTCGGCGCTGCGATGTCACTAGTACCAGAGTTTATCAAAAATGGAGTTGTAGGACCTAATGACATAGCTGTATTTACAGCTATGGGTATGTGCTGGAGTGGATACTTAAGTACTCACATCGGTATGATGGATGCATTAGATGCTAGACCTCTAGCAAGTAAGGCGATTATTTCGCATACAATCGGAGGACTTTGTGCAGGTATATTTGCACACCTAGTATTTATGTTAATATCAATGTTTTAACCTCATACACTGTACGAAAAAGGCTGTCTTGTGGCAGTCTTTTTTGTTTTGTAATTGTATAACAAACTTGAAAAATCGCCTAGTTTCGAGTAAACTAACATTATTAAAATAAATTTATAGAAAAAGGGGATAGAATATGTGTACTTCTATTTTAGTCGGTAAAAAAGCGACTATTGACGGTTCAGTTATAATAGCAAGGAATGAAGATTGTGGTGCTACTGCAAATCCAAAGGTATTTAGAGTATTTAGTGCATCTGATGAGAAAAATAGGGTCTACGAATCAGAAAATACCGGAGTAAAAATAGAGCTTCCAAACAAGGCTCTTAGATCAACTGGTACTCCAGGGGAAGATCCTAATGAAGTTGGCGTATATACTGAGAGCGGTATAAATGAATTAAACATAGCGGTTAGTTCTTCTGAAAGTCTATACGGAAATGAGAGGGTTCTCGGTATAGATCCACTAGTAGGAGATGGAATTGCAGAAGACGCAATAAATGATATTGTTTGTCCTTATATAAAGTCTGCTAGAGATGGAGTTGAGTACTTGGGAGAGTTGATAGAAAAACACGGCTCAGCAGAGGGAAACGGGATATTATTTGCCGATGAAGATGAGGCGTGGTATATGGAAATTCCTACTGGACATCATTGGGTGGCGCAGAGAATTCCGGACGATTGTTATGCTGTAGCTCCTAACAGGGTTTGTATTGAGGAAGTTGATTTTGAAGATGACGATAATTTCTTGTACTCAACGGGTTTAAGGGAGTTTGTATTAGAAAATAACTTAAATCCTAATCCCAATACTTTTAATTTTAGAAAGATATTTGGAACGTACACCAGTCATGACAGAGCTTATAATACGGCAAGAGCATGGTATGCCCATAAATTTTTGAGACCGGACTTAGAGTTTGGCATAGAAGATGAGGACATTCCTTTTATAGTGAAGGCTGACAGACTTCTGTCTATCTATGACGTAGACTACGTACTTAGCTCTCACTATAATGATACTGAGTTTGACCCAATTGGTAAGTTGGGAACGGAATCTGAGAAAAAAAGATACAGACCGATTTCACTATGCAGAACTCACGAATCTCATATTCTTCAGATAAGGAATAATGTGGATGAAGGAGTAAAGGGAATACACTGGCTTGCCATGGGACCAACAGCGTATACACCTTATGTACCTTTCTTCTCTAATATAAACGATACGCCTGAGATCTATAGGGATATGACGGAAAAACTAAGTTTGAATAATGCATATTGGATTTTTAAACTGCTCGCATATTATTCAGAGGTTAACAGAAAGTCTATGGATAAAGAAATAAGAGATTTTATGACGAAGATGAGGTCCTATACTTATTCTAGAGTTAAGGAAGTAACGGACTCTTCAAAAGGCTATTCAGGAGATGACTTGACCGAGTTTTTGACTAGAGAAAATCAAAAAACATCTGATTACGTCATTGAAAAAACTTTAGAAATGATTCAAACATTAGCATTTAATGCATTTGACTCTTCAAAACTAATATATAAGTTTGATACTGATCTTTAAAGTATTACTGGAGCTTAATTTATGAAAGAAAACAATATGGACTTGTTGAAAGAAAATTTGAGTTTTGAAAAGAAATTGGAAATTAAAAATAAGGATTTGATAGTCACCAGCTATCTAGATTACGATATTGATGAAGACATATTGATATACGAGGGGAAATTTACCTTAGAAAATGATTTTGTAAAATTAAAATGTCTTGGAAATTTGATTTTTAAGGTTCTAAATCCAAATAAGATCATAGTTGAAGCTAAGATTATTAACTGTAGTGACTATGAGAGCCTAGACTACAACTCACTTTCAGAGTTAGTGATGGATGTTCATGGATACAGAAATATAAATGTAGTAACTACTTCAATAAAAGATATATATTTTGAAGGTTATGTAAGTGATGATCTTATATCATCTAAAAAAAATGAGTTGGACTATGCGGATTTTGATGTTATGAATCTCGACGTACAAATCGGAAAATCTGCTAATTACATGGGGACTCAGTCAACCGGAAGATTGGTTATAGAATATGACAAATACGTTATAATATTAGACAGAAGACCTGATTTTAGAAGAGAAATGCTCGAGGAGCTGACTTATAAATCTGGTTCTGTAATAACTCACAGCGGAAGAGTATATTCCAAGGATTTTTCTAAACTGAAGTCATCAACTCTTGAATCTATTATGAAGAGGTTGTCGCTTGCACTTTCCCTAATTAATGAACGAAGGGTTGAGTGTGTGAACGCTCGAGGTTTTAGAGGAGATAAAAAAGTATACTCATATTGGTCTAATGAATCGATATCAGATTTTAAACAGATTCCAAATTGGACTTCTACTATCTCAAATCCACTAAACCTGGAGAGTTTTATTTCGAAGTGCCTAAAACTTTTTGAGACGGAGTATTTTTATACATCGATGTACAACGTGTGTATGTGGTATATAGAATCCATCGAAGGAGTATCTATCGCCAGCAATATAGTTTGCATACAGACAGCTCTTGAAATGTTGTCGTACATTATATTAGTTGAGCTTAAAAGTGTTATGACTGATGATGATTTTATGATTAATTCTGCTTCGAGAAATATAAAGAAGATGCTTGAATTTTGTAATATAACCTTTGATCTTGACGAGGAATTTTTCTCTGAAGAAATGAGAAAAAGGTCAGCAAGCAATGTGGATCTGATAGTGTATTTAAGAAATATGGCGATTCATCCAAGAAAAAACACATATACATACAGATTTGAAGATGAGGATATTTGGAATTTGATGATGCTCGGTATAACATACATAGAGCTTTGCTTTTTGTACATCGTAGGATATACGGGGGAATACACAAACAACTTCCTCAACTATAAATTTGGAGATGTAGAAAAAATATTTTAAAATTTTTTAAAAAATGCTTGACAATCTGATTTCAATTCGATAAAATTGTATCTAACAAGTTAAATAACAAAAAAGTTGAGAAAAGAAATAGTAATAATTAATGATTCACACAGAGAGGCTTTGGTTGGTGGAAAAAGCTTGATAGTTATTTATGAACACATCTTGGAACTTGGCACCGAATAACAGTAGGCTGTCACGGTTGTACACCCGTTAATGTGTAAAAGTATGATTAGTACTTATAGAGATCTATATCGTGAGGTATAGGTAGATAGAGGTGGAACCACGAAGTTAATGCTCTCGTCCTCTGGCACAGCCAGAGTGCGAGGGCTTTTTTTATTATTAAAATTACGAGATGTTTAGTTTATATT
>JASBZE010000012.1 GCA_029983575.1 Peptostreptococcaceae bacterium | reverse complement strand
TAGAAGAAGCTACTAGTTTTACTAAGTTAGTTACTGATTATAACTTTGAAAAAATAAAAAACTATATGAAAACAGCCTGTGATGTACTTATCATCGCAGGCTGTTTTGAATATGTAAATATTTTGCATATATTTTATGTATTTATTTTTGTGACGGTTTTTTGTATCTATTTTTTATTTGGCTGTTTTACGCTTAATGCCCTATCTAAGATGATATCTGCTACATCTTTCTTGCTTAGAATTGGATATTCTGTAATATTGGCATCCTTGTCGATTATTTTAACTATATTGGTGTCGTTGGCAAATCCCGCACCTTTTGCTGTAATGTCATTTGCAATTATAAAATCAAGATTTTTCTTGTCGATTTTCTTCTTTGCATTTTCTATTAGGTCGTTTGACTCAGCTGCAAATCCAATCAGTACTCTATCGCCCTTTTTCTTTCCAACTTCAAACGCTATATCTTTATTCCTTCCCAATTCAATACTTAAATCTTCGTCTTTTTTCTTGATTTTTTTATCGGAATAAGTCTTTGGCTTGTAATCTGCAACCGCGGCACTTTGAATAATTATATCGTTTGACTCTAGGTTTTCCATAACCGCATTGTACATATCATCGGCTGATAGAACGTCTACTACCTTGAAAACCCCATACGGAACCTTAAGGGAAGTCCTTCCACTTACCAATGTTACCTTAGCTCCTCTCTTTGCGGCCCTCTCGGCAATTGAGTATCCCATCTTTCCAGAAGATCTATTTGACATGTACCTTACTGGATCTATAGGCTCAACGGTTGGACCTGCAGTTACTAGGATATTTTTTCCATTTAAGTCCTTTTCTTCCATCTCAAATACTGTAGCTTCCACTATTTTTTCAGGTGTCGCTAACTTGCCTTTACCGACATCTCCACATGCCAAAAGACCTTCATCAGCTTCTATAAATCCGTAACCCAATTTTTTTAAATCCTCTATATTTCTTTCGACTACTGGATTTGTCAACATATTTGTATTCATAGCCAAAGCTATGACTACCTTAGCCCTTGTCGCCATTACCGTCGTTGTAAGCATATCGTCAGCTATTCCTGAAGCTATCTTTCCGACAAAGTTAGCAGTTCCCGGCACAATTAAAAATAAGTCCGCTTTTTTTGCAAGCGAAATATGCTCAACCTCCCATGTTTTAGGTTCAGCAAACATATCTGTTATTACAAAATTTTGACTAAGGGTTTGAAGTGTTAGTGGCTTAATAAATTCAGTCGCCGCCTTAGTCATGATAACGTGTACGTCGTATCCAAGTTTTTTTAATGAACTCACCACGTCGCAGGCTTTGTATGCAGCTATTCCGCCACATACACCCACAACTACTGTTTTTTTCCTACTCATCTATAATTCCTCTTTAGTCTTGTTGAAGTAGTTTTTGTTGTTGCTCTAGGTTATGTATCCTATCCTTTTCAACAATCTCTTCTTCAGTTAGAGGTCTGAAACCAATTTTGCCACTAACAACCTCCCTAGTTGCCATATGAACGGCTTTTTCTTTTTCTTCAGGATCCAATAGAGGTCCATTTCCATCTACAAGAGCTCTTGCTCTCTTTGATATAGTACTTATTAAATAATACCTGTTTTCTATTTTTGTAGCTACCTCATCAATTGATGGTTTTAACATTTTTATTCCTCCTCAAATAACTTTAATATATCATTTTTATACCTTATTACCTTATTTTTCTCGACTTTTATTATTTCTTCTATCTCTTCAACAGATTTTTCGACCACATTATTGAATATGAAATAATCGTAGTCACTAATTCTCCTTATTTCGGATAAAGCAGAGCTCAACCTCTGATTGATCTGTTCTTCTGTTTCTGTAGCTCTGCCGATAATTCTACTCTTTAACTCATCTAGTGAAGGTGGCAAGATAAATATAAATACGGCCTCTGGAAGTAGATCTTTAATTTGCATAGCTCCTTGCATTTCAATTTCCAAAACCACATTAATCCCTCTATTTATCTGCTCTAATATCTCGCTTTTTGGCGTACCATAGAAGTTTCCATAAATTTGGGCCCACTCTAGGAGCTCATCATTATCTATCATACTCTTAAATTTTTCCTGTGTAATGTAATGATAGTTTATCCCTTCTACCTCACCAGCTCTTGGAGCCCTGGTAGTGGTCGAAACTGATAGGTGGACATCTTCCCTCTTGTTTACCAAAGACTTACATATAGTACCTTTACCAGCACCCGATGGACCTGATATAACAAGAACAAGTCCCTTTCTCTCAATATTATCCACGGTAACACTCCTTTTAATTACTCTATATTTTGAATTTGTTCACGTATTTTTTCGATAACAGTTTTTAGCTCTACTACTAAATTAGTTATTTCAAGCTTTGTGCTTTTTGAACCAATGGTATTAACTTCTCTATTCATCTCTTGAACTATAAAATCCATCTTTCTTCCAACCGGTTCATTTTTTATTGCGGTGTCTTTAAGCTGTTTTATATGACTTTTAAATCTCACGATCTCTTCGTCTATGCCTACCTTATCCGCGTAAATGGCAACTTCTTGAGCCAATCTAGACTGATCTACCTCAACGTCTAAGGTTAACTCACTTATTCTCTGATTCAACCTCTCTTTGTAGTCATCAATCAAATTTAGCGAATGCTTTTCTACTTCATTTATTAGTGAGTCAAGCTCTTCAGCTCTGGAGATAACGTCATCAGTTAATTTTTTACCCTCTTTACACCTCATCTGAATTAATCCTAAAATTGCCTTTTCAACAGCTTGAACTAGTGTCTTCCATATTTCTTCTTCGTCCTGTTCTTTTTCCTCTACGTTTATTACGCAAGGATATTTAGCTATTTCCGTAACAGATATGTCGTCCTTTGCTGAAAATTTCTGTCTTATCTCAGATAAGATGTTAAAATACTTAGTTGCTAGATCTTCATCAAAAACTAAATCAACTGGATTTTTGCCCATTGTCTGTAGCTTCACGGAAATATCTATTCTACCCCTAGTCAAACTTTCCTTTACTAGAAGCCTAATTTTTTCCTCTAAGAAGCTAAGCGTCTTAGGCATTTTAATATTCATATCCAAATATTTGTGGTTAATTGACCTCACCTCAACCACAAATTCATAGTTTTCGTTTTGACTTTCACCTCTACCAAAACCTGTCATACTAACTGACATTTACACCACCTCCACGGCATTCACTATTTTTCAAACTCAAAGCTCGCCTCATCTCCTAAAGTCCATTTTCCACAATCAGCCCCAATTTCAAAATGTAGTTTCGAAATTCCAAGGTCTAAATAGCTATACCTTTGTTTACTTGACAGCTTAACGTGCGCTTCAAGCTCGACGTATGAATAAATAACTGGTTTTTGATTCAAAGAAGAAGGTGCCATGTTTGCTACATCCAATCCCTCCTTAAACCAAGAAGGCATATTGTGTAGATTTCCCTCAACTATGTTTTCTCTATTTTTTTCTTTAAAGCCCATTATCTTATCGATTACACTGTCTTTAAAGCTATGTTCAGCGCTACTTCCAACAGCTATTAAAGCGTGAATAACATCTCCATCGTCGATATCTAAATCCAATTTATCTTTATTGATGCTTCCTCCAACCCAGCAAGTGTCCATACCTCTATCCACACAGAGTAAGGTTAATATTTCTCCATAATAACCACACCTTTCAGCATCATCTTCATCATCCTTACCTATTAATAAAATAGCATGTCTTACTCCTGTAAGCAGACCGTAAGATCCCTCTATTGGATTGAGTGCTTCGGGTTTATCCTCTACTAGCTGTATTTTCAGTCCAGTCTCTCTATTTATTTCAAGAATCTCTGTTTTTAGGATTTCTTCATCCTCTCTTTTGAGAGGTAAATCGTTAAATGTTCTCTTTGACTTTCTCTTATGTATTGCCTTTGCAAAATCCACGTCGTATTTTTTTGTAAGGTCTTTATAATTATACATGTGTACCACCTTTTCTAGTATATAGTATCAAAATTATCTACCTTTTATTTTAACATAATTTTCCTCAGTTGCATCAATAACTATTGTTTTATTTTTTTCATATATAACCATTCCCGGTTTAGCTCCAGAAGGTTTTTTTACGTTTTTCTTTTGAGTGTAATCTACCTCTACCTTAGTTTGGTTTTTCGCCTTTGAAAAATATCCCGCTAAAACTGCTGCTTCTTCTAGGGTTTTAGCATCTAATTTTTTCCCTGCACACTTTATTAATACATGTGAACCAGGTATATTTTTTGTGTGTAACCAAATATCATCGGCCTCGGATAACCTGAGAGTTAGGTAATCATTTTGCCTGTTGTTTTTACCAACTAAAATTTTTATTCCACTTGACGAGATGAATGTATCAGCCATTGTATTTTTTGTCATCTCTTTTTTTGATGGCATACGTCTAGATTTTATATAACCCAAACGAATTAACTCATTTCTTATATCCCTTACCTCTTCATCGGTTTCACAATAATCTAGTGCCAATATTATAGACTCTAAGTACTCAACTTCTTCCAATGCTAGTTTTTTCTGTTCATTTAGCGCATTTTTTGCGTGCTTCAACTTATTGTACTTTTTATAATACCTCTGTGCATTTTCAGAAGGCGATATGTTGGGATTAACTTCTATCTCCATTTTATCCATATCTTTACTGTAGTAGTTTTCTACTTCAACCTTATCCATGCCCGGCTTAATCATATGCATATAAGTGGTTAATAGCTCACCTTTCAACCTATACTCATCCGCGTGTTCGCTATCAAGAAGTTCCGAGTCAATCTTAACTATCTTATTTTTTTGCCTCTCAAGCTTTGACGTAAGGGATTTTCTCAAATTTGCAGTCCTTTGATTTATCCTCTCCTTGTTGTCTTTTGAATTAAAGTACTTCTCTAACACTCTTGATACATTATCCTCTGTGATCTTAGTAAATTCTTCATACTGATTAATATCGTAAGCGCTAAAAGCAACTATCTTATCTTTTTTTTCATCGACTATTAAGCAGGGGGAAAAGTTCTTGTCGTTGATATCTTCATAAAAAGACCTAAGCCCTTTCATAAGTGAACTTACATCTTCGTCCCACATATCTATAATTGTGTTTAAATCCTTATCTATACCACCTCTATAGCAAACCTCTCTTGCAGTCAGTGGGCTAAAACCTTCATAAGTTGAGTAAATATACTTATAAACTGGTCCTTTAAATTCAGATAACGAAATTTTAACAAAATTTTCGTCAAGAGATTTCGATATGTCTACCTTATTGTGACTTGGTGCTAGATCATATTCAATTCCCGGCAAAACCTGTCTAACAGAACTTATATTATGTGATATTCTCTTTATAGAATCTAAAATTAGATTCGTATCCTCATTTACTAAAATAATATTTGAGTGACGTCCCATTATCTCCACATAGAGGTTTTTTATTACCCTATTTCTAAGTTCATCAAGGGTTTCTATTTTAATTTTTATTATCCTGTCAAATCCAATCTGTTCAATATCAACTATCCTACCGCCTTGTATGTGCTTTCTCAAAAACATACAAAAAAGCGGCGCCTTCTTGGGATTTTTTTTATTGTAATCCTCCGTGATGTACATTCTAGGATGTGAAGAGCTAGCGGATATCAAAAGTTTGTAATTACTATCCGCTCCCCTAATATTTAATAGTATCTCATCAGCTTCTGGTTGATATACCTTATCTATTCTGGAATTTAACAGCTTTTCTCTAAGCTCTTCTTTTAGAGCAAAAAGTGTAATACCATCTAAAGCCATAATTCCTCCTATACGACTATGTTAACTGAGTCTTCCGTATCAGTTTCTTTTAATCTTACAGTTATCTGCTCATTTCTTGATGTCGGCACGTTTTTTCCAACATAGTCAGCTCTTATCGGTAATTCCCTGTGTCCTCTATCGATAAGAACAGCCAGCTGTATCGAACGAGGTCTTCCATAATCTATGATATAATCTAGGGCACTCCTTACTGTTCTACCAGTATAAAGAACGTCATCTACCAAAACGACCACCTTATCCTTTACATGTAAGTTTGCTTCCTTTTGAATTTCCTCGTGCCTTTTATGCCTGTCGACGTCATCTCTGTAATTGCTAACGTCAACTTCCTCAACGACTACCTTAACACCTTCAATATCTTCAATCTTTCCCGCTATTCTCTGAGCGATAGGCATTCCTCTAGTCTTTATTCCAAGGATTACCACGTCGTCAACACCCTTGTTTTTTTCTATTATCTCGTGGCTTATCCTAGTAATAGCTCTAGAAATAGCCTTTTCGTCCAATATATTAGCCTTAATTTCCATAACTTCCTCCGCTATAAACGCAGTAAATAAATATCGTGCGACCTATCTTTGTCTGTGTCTCAACCTATTCAGAGCCTTTTTAAAATCACTTGGCAGTTCGGATGAAAACTCCATGTATTTTTCGGTTATAGGATGAACAAAACCAAGTACTTTTGCGTGTAACATCTGACCCTTTACACCAAATTCATTTTTTCTATGTCCGTATATATGATCTCCTACAATTGGATGCCCCTTATAACTAAGATGCACCCTTATTTGATGGGTCTTGCCTGTCTCTAGTGTCGCCTTTCCGTATGTGTAGTTTGAAAATCTCTCTATGACCTCAAAATGAGTTATACTTCTTACTCCTTCTTCCAGTACCGCCATTTTCAATCTATCATTTGGATTTCTACCCATGTATACATCCACGTCAAATTTATCATCTTTAATATATCCAAAGCTCAAAAAATGGTACTCCCTATAAATATCGTGTACCTTGAACTTCTCACTCAATATATCATAAGCCTCATTTGTCTTACATATTACAATAACTCCGCTAGTGTCTTTGTCGATTCTGTGCACAATACCAGGTCTTAGTATTCCATTTCTATCACTTAAATTATCCCCGTATTTAAATAAAAGGGCGTTTACTAAAGTATGCTCATAATTTCCCGGTGCAGGATGTACGACCATTCCCTTAGGTTTATTGATCAAAGCGATGTGATCATCTTCGTAAATTACCTCAAGTGGTATTTCCTCAGGTAGGATTTGTATCTCCTCTGATTTAGGGAATACAACCTTGAGAACATCTCCCTCTTCTAGTATGTGAGATTGTTTGAGTTTCTTTCCTGTGTCATTAAATACAATGCATTTATTTTTAATTAACTTTTGAATATAAGACCTCGAAACCTCCGGATAAATTTCCCTGAGCACGAGATCTACCCTTTCGCCGTAATGCTCTGGCTCAATCTTTAATATATCTTCCACAACATCACCCTTTTCTCTTTTCATCTACTGCTACGTATATGCATAGAAGTATAGCTCCAACTACTACAAAAACATCAGCGAGGTTGAATATATACTTCCATATACCATGGAAATCTAAAAAATCCACGACAAATCCTAGTCTTATCCTATCTACTAAATTACCGATGGCACCTGATACTAAAAGTGATACAGCAATTTTTGCGACCTTGCTCCTTACCCTGTGTATGTAAATAATTCCGATAACAACAGTCACAAAAGCAATCACTGCAAAAATATACTGTCTGCCTTGGAACAAGCCGAAAGCCGCACCATAATTGTGAACACGGGTTAAATTGAAAAAACCGTCGATAACAGGCTCACTAGCTCCAAGAGAAAAATTGTGAGTAATGTAGAACTTTGATGACTGATCGACGAATATTAAAATCAAAATTAATATTTCGTACATAATTATCTCCTATCGTTTTAATTAAATTATATCATAAAATTTTAGAAATTAGTGTAAGGAGAGAGATACTTACCTAGAATTTGATTTTTTCTACCGTTTTTGCCGTGGTAATCACTTCCCCCCGTTAAAATGAGTCCGAATTTTTTTGAAAGCTCAATTATCTTTTCCATGTCCTTTGTCGAATTGGATGGATGATAAAGTTCCATTCCCTCCAGACCACTTTTAACTAAATCATCGACCATATAGAAATTTTGCTGTTGACCGCTGTGTGCAAGTACCGGTATTCCTCCACAGTCCTTTATAATCCTCACCGCCTCGACTGCCGGTACATATCTTATATCCCCCTGACAAATTTTTCCCTCTCCAAATAAAGCTCTGTAGACATTATTTGCGCTATCAGATACCTGACCCGTATCAATGAGGTAGTTTATTATGTGAATCTTGTATAGGTATTTGCCTTGAGCCCTGTCAATCTTTTCCATATCAAAACTATAATCGTAAGTTTTTAATACATCTATTAACTCCAAAGAATTCTTATGTCTTCTCATTAGAGTTTCTTTACAAAACTCCTCCACGGTTTCTTTGTCCTTGACATTGTATCCTAAAATATGAGCCTTTAGACGATTTGTAGGATCCTCTGCTGAAATCTCAATCCCATGGACTATTTTAATATCTTCTGTGTGTGGAATGTTTTTTGTGTGTTCAAAGGTGTCGTGATCTGTGAGGGCGATCATATCAAGTCTTAAAGCCCTCGCTTTATCGATCACTTCATTCACAGTGTCAGAACCATCTGAATACCTCGTATGTATGTGTAAATCTGCCCTCATTTTGCCACCTCCTAAAAAATGTACTACTTCTCTTCATATAATTTATTTATATCATCGTAAAAATTTTTCTCGTTTTCTTTAAATATTTTTAGAAACCTCATGCAACCTACCTTAGATATACTGGCTCTCATTGAATTAAACCTAGAGGAGTCTCCTAATCTTTCTTTTAGTGAAGCAGGATTTTTTACCTTGTGAAATACCTCTGCTCCACATATATCTCCTTTTTTGTTATCAGAGATGATTAAATTTCCCTTTGCTCTATCAATCATACTTATGTGATCAAATTCCATGTAAATTTGACTTTTAAATACCGAATAGATATCCTTTAATAAGTCAATATCATCTTTGTTAAGGACTGTAATAGCATTTATAGAGCGAGGAGGTATGCTCGTATTGATATCGTATAGGTAAATTGAAGGTATATCGTAAAAATCGCTTTTATCTGTAACTATATCCAATAAGACCTCTGTCAAAACCCTGTGATCCTCAGTGCATTCACTAATAGATGTAGAGAAAATGCAGTCGAATATAAATCCGTCATCAAAAATTCTATTTTCTATATCCTCCTTAAGTTTATCGTAATTTCCCCTTAAGTCAGTATTTACAAAATTTAAAATTTCAATACTAACTCCTAATTTTTTAGATATTATCAAAGCTTCTTCTTTTCTTATCTCATCTATATTATCCGGAAATCCATTGTTTATTTTGAGTCTACCATCAGTTGCATATAGTATATGAACTTTATTTTTCTTAGAAAGCAAAGATATAGTAGCTCCTAGACCAATGGATTCATCATCTTGATGGGGAGCCAACACCAATATATTTTTCCCGCCTATATCGTTTAGGATTTCGTATTTTTTATCATCGAGTTTATTGTCCTTGTAATACTTAACCAAAAAATCCTCATTTGCCCTCTTTATAAAAGGCAACATAATTTTTTTTATTAATTTTTTCATAATTACCCCCAAGCATTAAAAAAGCATCAACGCTACGAGCAAAGGTGGTAAGCTATCTTTTGACTTAAAATCACTTCAAGTTTACTAGTCATTACTTTCCCTTGCTCATCACATCGATGCTCAAATTTTATTTGGCGATTATTTTGCCTCTTTTTCTACTTCATCCACGGTCTTTAAATTGCCTTTTTTCTTTTCTTTAGAATCCTCTTTTTGAAGCTCATCAACTTCAACTTCATCCTTAGCATATTCTATTTTAGGCTTAGTTCCAGGATTTTTTATCATCTCTTTAGTTACGATGATTTTTTTGATGTTTTTGTCTGATGGAGTATCAAACATTATATCCATCATAGACTCTTCAAGAATACTTCTTAAACCTCTGGCTCCAGTATTTCTCTTTATCGCTTTTTTAGCGACTTCTACTAGAGCTTCGTCTTCAAACTCAAGCTCAACATCATCCATTTCCAGTAACTTCTTATACTGTTTAACCAATGCGTTTTTAGGCTCTTGAAGTATAGTCACCAAGGCTTTTTCGTCAAGTAGATCAAGGGAAGCTATGACCGGTATCCTTCCTATAAACTCAGGAATTATACCAAATTTCAATAAGTCTTCAGGTAATACCTCAGCGTAAAACTCACTTGGGTTTTTATCCTTTACACTTTCTATCTTAGCTCCAAAACCAAGGGCCTTTTCTCCTGATCTCTTCTTAACTATCTTGTCTATTCCGGCAAAAGCACCCCCTAGAATAAACAATATATTAGAAGTATCTATCTTAATATATTCTTGATGTGGATGTTTTCTTCCACCAGTTGGAGGTACATTAGCAACTGTACCTTCTAAAATCTTAAGTAAAGCTTGTTGAACTCCCTCACCGCTTACATCTCTTGTGATTGATGGATTTTCAGATTTTCTTGCGATCTTATCAATCTCATCGATGTAAATTATCCCGGTTTGCGCTCTATCTATATCGTAATCTGCTGCCTGTATCAGTCTCAGTAATATATTTTCAACGTCTTCTCCAACATATCCCGCTTCTGTCAAACTCGTTGCATCGGCAATTGCAAAAGGAACGTTGATAGTTCTAGCCAAGGTTTGAGCAAGCAGTGTCTTACCAGAACCAGTTGGTCCTAAAAGCAATACATTTGATTTTTGTATCTCTACTTCATCTTTTTTAGTTCCTTTAAAAATCCTTTTATAGTGGTTGTATACCGCAACGGCAAGAGATTTTTTTGCCTTTTCTTGACCAATTACATATTCATCAAGATTTTCCATTATCTCTTTTGGAGTAGGAAGCTCCCCGTCAAACTCTTCATATACACCATCAAGTTCATCTTCTATTATCTCATTACAAAGATGAACGCACTCGTCACATATATATACGTCCGGACCGGCGATTATTCTCTTTACCTGATTTCTTGACTTACCGCAAAACGAGCATTTTAATTTATCTTTTTCGTCGTATGAAGCCATTCTACACCTCTCTTCCGTTAAACTCTATTCTCTATTACACTGTCGACAAGACCGTACGCCTTAGCTTCCTCGGCTGACATAAAATAGTCTCTATCAGTGTCTTTAGCTATTTTCTTTAGAGGTTGACCAGTTGCATCTGCTAGAATGTGATTTAATTTATCTTTCATCTGTAGAATTCTCTTAGCATGAATTTCTATCTCAGTAGCTTGCCCCTTCATTCCGCCTAAAGGTTGGTGAATCATTATTTCACTGTTAGGAAGGGCTAGTCTTTTGCCTTTTGTTCCAGCTGCCAATAAAACTGCCGCCATAGAAGCCGCCATTCCTACACAAATAGTACTCACGTCTGGTTTTATATACTGCATAGTATCGTATATTGCCATTCCAGCCGTTATACTACCTCCTGGCGAGTTTATGTATAAGTATATATCTTTATCAGGATCATCAGCTTCTAAAAAAAGCAGTTGAGCTACTATAACACTAGCTGTTGCGTCATTTACCTCAGTTCCCAAAAATATAATTCTGTCTTTTAAAAGCCTAGAATATATGTCATATGATCTTTCCCCATTTGGAGTCTGCTCAATCACATATGGTACTAATGACATTTAATCACTCCTTTTTATAAATATTTTGCCCAGCCTTTCGACCGGGCAAATTTTGTGTTTTTAAGATACTATTTTTTTAAGTTCTTTTCTTTTAACATTTCAAATAGCTTAAACTCAACTATTTGTGGGTTCATTGACTCTAGGTATTCATCTGTTATATGTTCCTTAACTTCTTCATAGTCTGTACCTTGAAGCTCAAGCATTTCCTTAAATAGTTTTCTTGCCTCGTCCTTATCCTTAACTTCAATGTTTTCTTGCTCGATTATTGACATTGAAATTATAGATCTCTTAAGGTTGTCGATAGCTATTTCCTTTTGTTCTGCTCTAACTTCCTCATCAGTCTTGCCCATGAACTGTAGATACATGTTGTAGTCAACGCCCATTCCCTGAAGTTCGTTTGTGATGTCTTGTATCATCCTATCAACTTCAGTGTTTATAAGTTTGTCACCTAGCTCGATTTCGTTAGATTCCATTAGTTTTGAAAGAATTGCATCTCTAAAGTCTTTTTCATCTTTTAGTCTCTTTTCAGCTTCTAAGTACTTTCTAATATCAGCTTTATATTCATCAACTGTCTCAAAATCGGTTGTATCACTGATTAGGTCGTCGTCAAGTTCTGGTGCTATAGGTTTTTTTACCTCATTTATTGTAACTGTAAACACAGCTTCCTTACCTTTTAGGTCTTCACTATGGTAATCTTCTGGGAAAGTAACATTTACATCTACTGTCTCACCAGCTTTTTTGCCTATTAGTTGTTCTTCAAATCCTTCTATAAATGTCTTTGAACCGATCTTTAAGTCATAACCTTGTGAAGTTCCGCCTTCAAATTCTTCCCCATCGATCTTTCCTTGGAAATCTATATTGACTTGGTAGCCATCTTCTATTTCAGTATCAACAGTTTCATACCTTGTATTCTTTTCTATAAGGGCATTTATCTCTTGATCCATCTTAGCTTCATCAATCTCATTATCAGGAGCTTCTATATCAAGACCTGTGTAATTTTCTATCTTTACATCAGGAAGCTTTGCAAACTCTACGTCAAATATTGCTGTTTCTCCTTGTAAGTCAACGATATCTACAGATGGCTCACCCACTAGTTTTTCATTTGTAGTAAGTATCTCCATAATTCCGTCGTTAACCAATTTTTCAGCAGCTTCCATTAGAAATACATCCTTACCGTAATGCATTTCAATTACTTGCATAGGCACCTTACCTTTTCTAAAACCTGGTAGTGCGTATCTTGATTTATCTTTCTTGTATGCATTTACCTTAGCTTTTTTTATTTCGTCCTTATCAAATTCTACTCTAAATACTTTTAAGCAAGATTCTTGCTTTTGAACATCAACTTTCATCATTTCCTCCAATTTATATAATTTTTTCTATGATTAAACTCGCATAATATTATAACATATAAATAAAATCGTATCTAGTTTATTTAACCTAATTCATTGAAATGTGCGTGTATTTTTCCATTTTCAAGCTCTAGTTCCACATACGTTCTCATATTTGTACCCCTCGGAAGTGAAATACTCCCAGGATTAATAATTCTAATGCCATGGACCTCTACATCGGTAGGGGTGTGAGTATGTCCGAATATAACTAGATCTGCACCAACTTCTTTCCCCTTAATAGCTAGGGAATCGAGGTCGTACTTTACCGAATACCTATGACCATGAGTCAAAAAAATCTTGACTCCATCTAGCTCGAAGAACAATTCACTCTCAACATTATCAAAATCACAGTTTCCCCTAACAGAAATTGTGTCTATACCTGTCTTTTGAGCTAAGTAGACGGAATCCCTAAAATGATCCCCGGCGTGAATAAACATATCAGCACCTTCAATTATAGGTATCATCCTGTCAAGTTGGTTCTTCATACCATGTGAATCACTGAGTACGATAATCCTCAATATATCACCTACCTTATCTCTTATCTAATCTTTAGTCTAGCCCTTATCTCTTCTTTAAACTTATCTAGGGCTCTACCCCTGTGACTTATACTATTTTTTTCATCAGCTGTAACTTCTGCAAAAGTCTTGTCAAACTCCTTAACGTAAAATAGGCTGTCATATCCAAATCCGTTTTCTCCATGTTCTTCTTTGGTTATTAGGCCACCACATTCTCCTCTAACGGTAAACTCCTTGCCATCTGGAAAATGCACACCAATAGCACAAACAAATCTCGCGGTTCTATCATCTTCTTTAGTGCCATCTAACTCTTCCAATAATTTTTTTCTATTAGATTCATCTGTAGCACCCTCACCAGAATATCTGGCAGAAAAAATCCCAGGTTTTCCATCTAGTGCATCAACTTCGAGTCCGGAATCATCTCCCATAGCAATTTTTCCCGTTAGCTTGGAAATATGCCTTGCCTTTATCAATGCATTGTGTTCAAATGTCCAGCCATCTTCTATTATTTCTTCATTTTCTAATCCCACGTCTTCTAGAGAAAGTACGCTAATCCCGGTATCTTTTAATATTTCCTTAATTTCTTTTAACTTACCTTTATTGGAAGTCGCTACAACCACTTCTTTTTCATAATCCATTCCAAGGATCTCTATAGCAATTTCTCCTAAAACTTCTTTTTGTATTCTTATAATATCTTCGTTTCCTTCGCCGGCTAGATCTATTAGACCTCCTAATTCACTTCTGCTAAAAGGAGACTCCTCTCCTGTTCCTTGGATTTCTATAAATCTAGAGTCGTCAGTCATAACTACGTTCATATCTACCTGAGCCCTTGAATCTTCTTCATAACAAAGATCTAACATTAATTCGCCATCTATGACTCCGACGCTAACAGCAGATACGAAATTATTTATAGGTATTTTTTTCAATTCCCCCGACTTATAAAGTTTATATATTGCATCAGCCATAGCGACAAAAGAACCAGTGATAGATGCCGTCCTAGTTCCTCCGTCCGCCTGGATTACATCACAGTCTATAAAAATTGTCCTCTCTCCCAATTTTGAAAGATCGACAACAGACCTCAACGCTCTACCTATTAGCCTTTGAATCTCTAGATTTCTCGCGTCCACCTTTCTAAAAGAAGGCCTTTGATTTCTAGACTCAGTGGCCATTGGAATCATAGAGTATTCAGCAGTAATCCATCCTTGACCTGTATTTTTTATAAATTGAGGTACCCTATCCTCAATTTTTGCCGTACATATGACCTTTGTATCTCCATAGCTGATTAAAACGGATCCATCAGCGTACTTAGTGTAATTTCTGATAATCTCTATATTTCTGAGTTGATTATTTTCCCTCTCATCAATTCTACTCATATTACCTCCAGTTCTTTATATATGTTTTCTTGTCTTTATTTATCTTTACTTATCTTTACTTATTACATTGTTTATTACAAGCCCGCTCTTTTTAGAAACTCCTCTTCATCTATAACGCTAACCCCAAGTGAATTTGCCTTATCGAGCTTAGAACCGGCTGCCTCTCCTGCCACAACCAAATCTGTTGACTTTGATACGCTAGAGGTCACATTCCCTCCTCTAGCCTCTATTATTTCTTTTGCCTCCGCTCTCTTTAGTGATGGTAGAGTTCCGGTAAGAACTATCTTCATACCTTCAAAAACCATATTCTCTGCTGTTTCCTTGATTTCTGCCTCAGTATTTACCCCGCTTTCTATCAATCTAGAAATAAGTTTTTTATTCTCTTCATCGTTAAAGAAATCAACGACGCTCTTTGACATAGCCTCGCCAAACTCATCAATTGAACTTATCTCTTCAGCATTCATAGACATAATCTTATCTAGGCTTCCACCTACTTCTGCAAGTGTTTTTGCCGCCTTATTTCCTATCAATCTTATTCCAAGGCCACTAATCAATCTCCAAAGGTCGTTGTCTTTAGATCTTTCAACAGCATTTAATAGGTTATCAGCTGATTTTTCGCCCATTCTTTCAATTTTTACCAACCTGTCTTTTTCCATATGATAGATATCAGAAATATCTCTTATAATACCTTCATCAATTAACTGAGATACCCTAGATTCTCCAAGTCCTTCTATATCCATTGCATCTCTTGAAGCGAAATGAATAATTCCCCTTCTTTTTTGTGCAGGACAAGAAATATTTACACATCTTACAACGGCTTCTCCAGGCAATCTAGTCGCCTTCTCTCCACAGGCTGGACAATATTTAGGCATTTCAAAAATTTGTTCTTCTCCAGTTCTCTTTTCTTTAATAGGGCCAATTATCTGTGGGATTATATCTCCCGCCTTCTGCACGAGAACTGTATCTCCAATCCTTATATCCTTATCCTTTATGTTGTCTTCATTGTGAAGTGTAGCCCTGCTTACTGTCGTACCTGCCAAACTCACTGGCTCTAGTAATGCAGTCGGGGTTATCGCTCCCGTCCTTCCAACTTCTACTATAATATCTTTAAGTTTTGTTTCCTTTCTCTCTGCAGGAAACTTATAAGCTATTGCCCATCTCGGACTTTTAGAAGTGTACCCAAGAACTTCCCTCTGTTCTAAATCATCTACCTTGATTACTATTCCATCTATTCCATAATCTAGCTTTTCCCTATTCTCACTGGCCTCCTCGATAAACTTCCAAACCTCTTCAATACTATTGCACTTTTTATATCCTTTATTAACAGTAAATCCAAGTTTCTCTAAATACTCAAAACTTCCTTCGTGTGAGTGAATACCTAGGTTTTCTGGATTTTCTAAATTAAATATCCAAATTTGTAGTGGTCTTTTTGCAGTCTGTTCAGGATTTATCTGCCTTAGGGTACCCGCTGCCAAATTTCTAGGGTTTGCATAAATTTGACCACCTAACTCAGCTTGGCGTTCATTGATCTTTATGAAGCTATCCTTAGAAATATATACCTCTCCTCTTACGATAAGCTCTCTTTTTTCTTCTATTTTTTTTGGTATTTCACCAATTGTCTTTAAATTTTCTGTTATATTTTCTCCTACTACACCATCGCCCCTAGTTGCTCCGATAGAAAATACTCCATTTTCATAGGTAAGTCCGACAGACAATCCATCTATTTTGTACTCAACCACGTAGGAGTAGTCATCTCTTAAAGTCTCTTTAACCCTCCTATCAAAAGCTATCAGGTCCTCTTTTGAAAATGCATTTGCCAAACTAAGCATCCTGTGCTTATGTACATATGGTTCAAAATTATCGCTGGCCTTTCCCCCTACCACTTCTGTAGGAGAATTATCTACCTTAAGTTCTGGATATTTTTCCTCGATTTCTCCGAGCTCTTTTAGCATCATGTCGTACTCGTAGTCGCTTATCTCCGGAGAATCTTGATTGTAATACAGCTCTGAGTGTCTTTGAATTTCCTCTCTCAAAAAGGCAACCCTTGATTTTGCTTCATCTAAACTAATCATTTTTAATAACCTCTCTCCATATTTACAGGATTTAGCGGCTTTCCGGTCTTCATTACCTTCAGTATGCTCTCCCTTGCCATTTCCCTTAGCAACCTGTTGTTTTCTTCCGAGAAGCCTGTATTATGAGGAGTTATTATTACATTTTCCTTATCCCAAAGGTAGTTGTCCTTAGGAAGTGGCTCAACTTCAAACACATCTAAGGCAACTCCCCTAAATTTGTCTATGTGCTTTTCTAAATCATCTAGTTTTAAAGTCGATCCCCTACCTACATTTATTAAGATGGAATTGTCCTTCATGGCATCTAATTCCTCATCTCCTATCATTCCCCTGGTTTTTTCAGTGTCTGGCATTAGCAATATAATTATGTCACTCTTAGAGAACAACTCTTTCATATCTTTTGAAGTAAAGCATTCGTCAAAATAATTTCTTTTATCTCCCCTTCTATTTATTCCGTATATGGTTGTGTCAAAAGCCTTTAGTTTTTTTGCTGTCTCTTGAGCAATCGAACCAGTACCTACGATGGTTACCGTATTATTATAGAGTAATCCTTGGTGTCTGTGTTCTTCCCATATTTTTTTTGACTGAAGCTCGTAAAACAGTTTAGATCTATTGTAAATTTGCAGTATGTACAATATCACCGACTCAGAGATTGGAATGCCAAACCCTCCCTTGTAATTTGAGACGATGACGTTGTTTTTTCTTATCTTATCAAAGGGTATGTGATTAAATCCCACACTTACAAGTTGAATGGCCTTTAAATTTTTTAATTCATCTATATCTATCTCGTCATATGAATTAAAGTCGACCATCATATCGATATCTCTTATTCTATCCATATCTACCTTTTCTGTTTTTGGATCAATAAAAATCGGTTCAATACCATCTTCTTTAAGGCTATCAAAATAGTCTTTCCCAAAATTAACTGTAAATAATACTTTCATCTTAACTCAAACCTTCCATTACCTTATTTATTTTTAAGCTTAGAAGCTAATTGTCTTCTTTCTTCGTACAAGTGTCTAAAAAGTCTCTTTAGTTCCCAATTTGCCGAGTTCTTAGTAACAAAAGCTGCAAAGACTCCCTTGACGTCACTCTTTTTAAGATCTTCTAAAATGCCATTAGCATCTTTACCTTCGACTTGATTGAATAACATTACCTTCATATCTATGTCAAAACTTTCTCCTTTGATTCCTTCGTCATTTAATATATCTATTACCTTTGAATCAAACATATCATTACCTACGAAAATAACATCATCTAATCCATTCTTATTTATTATATCTTTTAATGTATTAAATTCAACTTCATTGAAGTTTATTAAAATCACGCTTTTTCTATCATGTGCACCATGACTTATATCATCTATCTTCTTGAAACCCATAGTTCCACCTCCTATAAAAATATTATACCCTAGTATAATCAAAAAAAATAGTTTAACCTTTTTACAACTTGTCCTAAAAACTATATACCACTTTATACTTTATAATAAAAAATAAAATACTTTTATATAAATAATTATAATTCATCTAACGAAATAAATTAATTAATAGTAAACTACTTTAAAAGAAAATGAATAAGACGTATAATAAAATATCGAACGTAAAATAAGGAGGAGTAAAAAATGCTTTTAAGTGATATTATAAAAAAACTATCGACGTTAAATGTAAACGGCGATCTTAAATATAAAGCGTATAAAGAAAGTATGGAAAAAAAATGTATAGATAAGAGATATGGTAAGCTAAATGGTAATAAAAACATAAAAAAAATTATTACAGGTATAACTTCTGTTGCAATTGCTTTTGCTATTGTATCTTCTAACACGACATTCGCTATACCAAGTGACCTTTCAAAAAACTCAAAAGCCGCTATTATGATGGACTACAAAACAGGTAGGTACATCTATTTTAAAAATGAGAGCGACAAGTACGCAATAGCCAGCATGTCTAAATTAATGACTCTTTTAGTAGCTTTTGATCAAATAAAAAGCGGTAAGGTAAAATTTGAAGATCAAGTCAAAATTACTAAAGAAGATACTCAAATCATAGGTTCAAATATGAAATTGGAGCCGAATATAAGTATATCACTGGGTCAATTAATGCAGGGTATGATGGTGATATCAGCCAATGACGCTGCCCTTGCAATTTCAAGACACTGTGGTGGATCTGTGGACTCATTTGTAAATATGATGAACGAAAAAGCTAAAAAAATAGGTATGATCGATACAGTTTTTTACAATCCTAATGGACTACCTGCAAAAAAAGATGGCAAGGATGTAGAAAACACTTCAACACCAAAGGACATGATGACATTATGCAAATATCTTTTAGATAATTACAAAGATTGGACTCTTTCAATGACAAAGAGCAGAACTTTTTCTGGTTCAACAATTGAAAAAGAGAACCCGAACACCAATCCTCTTTTTAGCGATTATAAAGAGGTAGATGGACTCAAGACTGGATTTACTGATTCTGCTGGTTACTGCTTGGCATTTACCTCTCCAATCGGCAGGGATTCTAAGGACACTTCAGACAATAGAATCATCGGGATCACTATGGGAAATCCAACTACTGAAGACAGACATCAAAATTCATATAATATGCTCACCTACGTTTATAAGAATTACTCAACTAGAAAGCTCCACAAGGCAAGATCTAGGATAAGGACCGTAAAACTAAACGGCATCAATAAATTAAACCTAAGTCTAGGATCAAGAAAAAATGTACTTGCTTTTGCTGAAAATAGCGAAAAATTAAAAGAAAGCTATGAGTATTATAAGGTGAAGGGAATTAAAAGCGGTAAAAAAGTAGGCGTTGTTAAGATAATAAATCAAGATGGTAAGGTTGTTTCTAGATATGACTTAATTGTCACAGGAGATCCTTCTGAGTTTAACACTTTAAATAAGGTTAGATATATGTTCTCTACTCTAGTAAACAGTTTTATGTATATGAATAAAAACCACGGCTTCGATACAGTCACTTCTACTTTTTTCTAGAAGAACACTACTAGAGCAATGAAATCAAAAATCTACTAAATTAAATTAATGAAATCAAAGAGCCACCCAATTAAGCTAATCATAATTAGGTGGCTTTCACTTTATAATCCTCATGTATTTATCTATTGTATACACTTTTTATACGTATATACGCTAATATTACGCATTATTTTTTAACAATATCTTGAAATCTTCTTTTGTTAAAAAAAATGATAAATTCTAAGCAGTTATTACACAAAGTCTATCATTCATAATCGAAATTATTTCTTCAGCCGCGATTGAACTGTCCTCGTTAACTATTGTAAATTCACAGTCAGTCTTTGTATTATATGCTTTGTCATAGTAACTTAATATCAAATCCTCAATGACCTTGTCGTAATTTCCATTTCTTATATCTTCAGAATATCTTTGTATATTATCCTTTGATATATATTTATTGAGCTTTTCTACTCCTTGGATGAGTTCCTCCTTTGAATTGTCTAATACATATTCATTCTTTATTATCTCTACCCTCTTTTTTATTGGAGTTTCAACCAAAATCTGATAACCTAAATTCATCTTTTCCTTTAGAGCATCTGGCAAAAATACATTTCCTATCCTCTTGCTCTCACCTTCGCAGTAAATATATCCCCTGTCGTTGTTTTTTAGTTCATCGTATATAAGAGACTCAAACATCTTTTGAGTTCTTGTATCTCCAAGACCAATGTGCCCTAAAAGCGATCCTCTGTGATTTGCACAATCCTCTAAGTCAATTACAGGCTCTCCTTTTTTTCTAAGCGCCTTTAAAATTTCTGTCTTTCCACAGCCAGTTCCTCCGTTTAAAACCCTGAAGTCAGTTGAATCAATCAATTCTACAAGTCTACTCATAACGGCTTTTCTATAGTGTTTGTAACCGCCATCAAGCTTAAATACATTGATTTTTAAAGATCTCAGCGTATTGAATAAGACCGTGCTCCTATATCCTCCCCTTGAACAAAACAATACTACATGATCGTATTTTTTGGTCAAATTTACTATCTTTTCAAAAATATCCGGAAGTCTCTTGGAAATAAATCCAACTCCAGCTATCTTGGCTTCTTCTATCCTCTTTTCTTTGTACATTATCCCTATCGTTTCATGTTCTTTATCTAGTAACACAGGTATATTGAAAGCTCCAGGAATCGTAAACGCCTTAAATTCTCTAGGAGTCCTACAGTCTACATATGCTATATTCTTACCATTTTTTGACATGTCTTCAAGGTCTTCATATCTATATATAAAATCCATACATGCACCTTCTTTCATAGATAAAAATTATAACATATATTTACCTCAAAATGGAGAAAAAATAACAAAAAAATTATTTTTTTAGGTTAATCAGTTAATTTTGTTTCAAAAAATAGGTCGAAATCGCATTCATCTTAGTTAAAACTTTATTTTAGTAAATAAAATTTAATTTTTTGAAAAAACATATAAAATAAAGGAAAGTAACAATTTTCCTTTTTATTTTAAGTTGTTACTTGTTTATTACTATATATGTTTCTGTTTTCCTATAATTTTTGCCTAATTTTATTAAGTTTTCCCGCTTTTCTTCTGTTTGACTTTACTTTATTAAATCAATATAATGAAGATGGTAAATATAATATAGTTTTCCTACAAAATCTACTTATTATGTAAAGAAATTATAGATTGCACTTAGGAAAACACTTTTAAAAAATTTTTATTATAGGGGGCAGTTATTATGACCAACGAAAAACATGGAAATCATATCTTAGTCTTCGGATTTATGCTTTTTGCTACATTCTTCGGAGCAGGAAACTTAATATTTCCACCTTATTTAGGTATTGTGTCGGGACCTCAGTGGTTAATCGGATTTATAGGATTCACAGTTGCCGATGCAGGACTAGCATTACTCGCAGTTATGGCCATAGCGAAATACGAGGGTGATCTATTCTCACTTTTTGCAAAATCAGGTAAGTTTATGGCATACCTACTATGTATAATCGACATTCTATGTATAGGACCACTTATAGTTATACCAAGAACTGGTGCTACTACTTATGAAATGGGTATGTTGCCAATATTCGGAAATGGATTTTTACCAAGACCGGTGTTCGCAGTAATTTTCTTCGTTATCACTTATATTTTGACTATAAGACCTTCAAAGGTTGTCGACATAATTGGTAAGGTACTTACTCCGATCCTTATAATATCACTAGCTGTTATTATTATAAAGGGAATAATCTCACCACTTGGAACAATAGTTGACAAACCGATGATTCCAGAAGTTTTCTCTAAAGGTATCAAAGACGGTTACCAAACAATGGACTGTTTCGTACCTTTGGCAATAGGTGGAGTACTTATATCTTCATTACAAGATAAAGGATTTACAAAAATTCACGATCAGATCAAAATGCTTTCTAAGGCAGGTATTGTTGCCAGTATAGGACTTTGCTTGGTTTATGGTGGTTTATGTTACCTAGGAGCTACAGTATCTAAGAAATATGGAGTTGACGCAGTTCAATCACAAGTTATAGTTAATATTGCAGCTGCACTACTAGGAACAGTTGGTAAGGTAGTATTGGGAATAGTTGTTTCATTTGCTTGTTTGACAACATCTATAGGTCTTACATCAGGATCAGCTAAGGTATTTAGTAAACTTTCTGGCGGAAGATTAACTTATGAAAAACTAGTTATAGCTATCTGTGTACTAGCTGCTTGTATGGCATCAATAGACGTATCAGGTATCATCAAGGTGGCTTCACCTATACTAGATATTGTTTATCCTCCATCAATAGTGCTTATAGTTTTATCATTCTTTAAAGAGAAGATAAAAAATAGAAATGTGTACATATTCTCAACATATGCAGCACTTATAATAGGAGCTCTTACTGTATTCTCAACTAAGGTTCCTGCATTTGATATAGTTAATCACATTCCTCTAGCTAAGTTTGGATTTAACTGGGTTATTCCAGTAATTATCGTAGGTATCATAGGTAATTTCATACCTCACAAAGGTGACGAAGCTAAGGTAAGTATGTAATAAATAAATTCATAAAAATAGCTGACTCTTTTGAGTCAGCTTTTTTATTGCCGTTGAAACAGTACTTTTAACCAATATTCTAGTCAACTTTTTTAATGGGCATTTTTAAAATTATTTTTAATCCATGTTTTAAAATATCATTATAATCAAGTTTTTAAAACCATACAGTCTAACTAATTAAACAACAACCTATATCCCTTTTCTAAGGAGTACATTTTTCTCTCTATTATCTCCCTTTGATATGATGTAAATACCTTTTTTAAGCCTCCAGCTAGCTCTAGGACGAGTGCTAACATATAATCATCACTACTTACTCTCCTCTCTCCTGTAAAGCCCTTAAAAAGGTTTGAAAGGATATTTTTAGCGATATCCATATCCACTATAATAAAAGGCTTGTGACCGAAAAGTTTATTGACATCCTTAAGCTTACAATAGGATCTATCCTCAAGTCTGTTGCATATACCAATTAATAATTCATCGGCTAAAGGCTTTGACTTTCTTGAAGTATACATCTCTAACAATTCTTCCATGCTAATAGGAGAATGCTCTTTAAGAACTTTGTAAAGAGGTGTGAGTATCTCTAGGAAAAAAGGAAGATCTGATACAACTATAAGTCTTTTCTCATTATTTTCCTCTATAACTCCAGAAGCAAAAAGATCTAGAACTGCTGCTTGGACGATAGATCTCAACATCTCTTTATCCGCATATTTAAAATACAACTCGTTTTCTCTTCCTATATAACATAGGATTAATTTTTCAGCAATACATAAATCAAACACAACCCTCCACCTCCATTCGCGGAAACAATATATTCTATCTTTATTTTATCAATTAATAATAAATAAAGCAAGATGAGAATTAAATTTTACTATAAATTTACGAAATTTAGCGGTTTGTTCGTCGGATGTATTGCGAACATATTATCAATTGACTTCACTGTTATAGTTTTTATAAAGGTGGATATACCCTTTTTCATTTAAGTTTTTAATGACGGTAAAACTTATCGGCAATAGGAATAACCCCCAAAAACCAAATAGCTTCGTACCGACAAACATACCAAAAAGAGTAAGGATTGGATGCAAACCAATACTTCCGCTCACTATCTTAGGCTCCATGACCTGTCTTATGACAGTAACCACAGCGTAAATTATTATGAGTCCAAGACCTCTTATATAGTTTCCACTCGCAAAGGAAAAAATAGCCCAAGGTATCATAATTGTACCCGTTCCGAGTACCGGCACTATGTCTATTATAGCTATTACGACACCAATCCAAACGGCTCCTTTAATCCTAAGAATAAGTAGTCCGATTATAAGTTCTATACTCGTTATTAATATTATCTTTCCATATGCCTTAAGATAATTTGATATAGTGCCAATAGTCTCTTTCTTTATACCTAATATGAGTTCCCTTTTTCTAATCGGAAATTGAGCTAACACAAATTTCACTACTCTGTCGTAATCTCCAGTAAAGAAAAAAGATGTAATTATCACAAATACTAGATTGACTACTTTTCTAGGTATAGTTGTAGCGTAACCGGCAGCAGAACCTACCAAACTGTTTGAAATAGAGTTTATCATAGAGTAAACTGATTTTTCCATCGAAGCGATAATCCCGCTTAGATTTCCACCATCTGAATCAATTACGCTCTTAATACTATCAAATGCTGTATTTACGAAATTCACAACCTCAAAGTAATATTTTTTTGGCGTAGTAGTAACTAAATTATTAATGTACTCGTAAGCTGAGTTACCTCCAAAAATAATTATAGAAACTACTATTATATAAATTAGCGCTAGAATTATCCTTCCGACATTTTCCTTTGAAATACCCGTTTTCTTACTTAAGTATATGCTCGGCCTCTTCAGCAAAAACGCGATGATAAAACCAATAATAAATGGCTTTACAACTGGAACGACATATTTTAATCCTATGTATATCAATGCCAAGACAGCTATCAAATACGCAAGGTCCAGCAAAAATTTTTTCTTATTACTCACATTACCACTCCTAACTTTTTAGCTTACTATATATTTTATCACATAAGTCAAATAAAAAACACGAATGATATCACTTGTAATTTTTGGAATGTTTTTTATTTGAAAACTTAAAAAAATACCTTTATTTTTATATATATAAATAAGAAATTTTAATTTAATTAACATTTTCTTCAATTTATCTTAAAATAATTACAGCGTTCAAAATTTTTACTTATTATTCATAATATTTTTATAATATATTTTTTCAATAATTAGCTTGCCAAATATAAGATATATTGATAATATTAGAGTAATCCTAGTTCAGAGTGTTTTAAGGGTATATTTTAAAGTTTGTATCCGAATTAAAACAAAAACTAGAGGAAAATATTATTTAATACAGGGGGGAAATATGTTAGAAGTCATTAAGTCAATTAACTCAATTCTTTGGGGACCAGTCCTTCTTTTCATCCTAGTTGGTGCGGGACTATTGTTCACCTTTACACTCAGGTTTGTTCAGGTTAGAGATTTCGGTAAGGCTTTCAAATTTGCCTTCAGGGATTTTTCTCTTAAGGGTAACAAAGCTGGAAAAGACGGAATGAGTTCATTCCAATCACTCGCTACAGCTATAGCAGCTCAGGTAGGTACTGGTAACTTGGCCGGTGCAGCTACTGCTATCATCTCTGGAGGTCCAGGAGCTATTTTCTGGATGTGGTTGTCGGCTTTCTTTGGAATGGCTACAATTTTTTCAGAGGCAGTTTTAGCTCAAACTTACAAAGAGGTAAAAGACGGTGAGGTAACTGGTGGACCAGCTTACTACATCAGCAAAGGACTTGGCAAAAAGTGGTTAGCGTCATTATTCTCAATCTTAATCATCATAGCTCTTGGTTTTATAGGAAACATGGTGCAAGCTAACTCAATCGGTGAAGCATTCTCTAGTGCGTTTAGCGTGCCAAAATGGACTGTCGGTATCGTAATAGTTATAATTTCTGGTTTTATATTTATCGGAGGTATAGGTCGTATAGCTTCCGTTACAGAAAAGATAGTACCTATAATGGCAGGTTTCTACATCATCGGTGGTGTAATCATACTTATCAAATTCGGTGGCGGTACAATAGATGCATTTAGACAAATTTTCGTCGGAGCATTTAATCCATCAGCTGTTTTAGGTGGTGCAGCCGGTGTTACTATAAAGCAAGCTGTTAGATATGGGGTTGCCAGAGGTCTTTTCTCTAATGAAGCAGGTATGGGTTCTACTCCACACGCACACGCCGTTGCTAAGGTTGACCATCCAGTTCAACAAGGTCTTGTTGCTATCGTAGGTGTATTTATCGACACATTCATAGTGTTAAATATCACAGCATTAGTTATTATAGCAACTGGAGCTAATAGAATTGACGGTCTACAAGGTATAGCAGTTACTCAGAAAGCTTTTGAGAGAGGTTTCGGAGGAGTTGGTCTTGTATTTATCGCAATAGCTTTATTCTTCTTTGCATTCTCTACAATTGTAGGATGGTACTTCTTTGGAGAGGCTAATATAAAATACCTATTCGGACACAAGGGTCTTACACCATATAGAATAATAGTATTGGTATTTATTTTCCTAGGTACTATGTTCGGTGTCGAAATAGTTTGGGAACTAGCGGATATGTTTAACGGATTTATGGTTATACCAAACATCATAGGTGTCGTTGGACTAATCAAAGTAGTTAAGGGTGCACTTGCCGACTACGAAACAAAATTTAACAAAATTTAACAAAATTAATTAAATAAAGGTTCTATGTCAAATAACGTTGATGACAATATAATCAACTAATATTT
>JASBZE010000011.1 GCA_029983575.1 Peptostreptococcaceae bacterium | reverse complement strand
TATCTTTAGACTTTAAATTTTTCTCATCAACGCTATATATTATACAACCTAAATAAATAGCTGAAGCGTATTTTGTTTTCCTCGATGAGATTTCAATCTGCGTTTCAGCTTTTTTGGTTGACAAAAATAAAAGTTTATTCTATATTCATCTTAGGAGGTGGTTACATGAATATTAAAAATATTTTTAAATGCAGTTTAAAGAATAAGAAAAGGCTATTTTTAGCAATCATTATGTCAACTTCCCTATTATTGGGAGGAGTTCTACCTATGACAGAATATAAATCATACGCTGCTCCTAAGGTCGTAAGCGGATGGTTCAAAGAAGGTGGCTATTGGAAGTACAGGTTTATGAACAATAAATACGCTTCTAACGGATGGGCATATCTAAATAATGTTTGGTACTATTTCGATTCAAACGGAAATATGCTCAGCAATCAATGGCTTTATGACAATGGTAAATGGTACTATCTAAATCCTAATGGTTCACTTAGGACAGGATGGCTTAAGTATAGAGATAACTGGTATTTCTTTGCTCAAGGTGGAGCTATGATTCACGATACCTGGACCTTAAAGGAAAACAGCTGGTATTATTTTGACGACTTTGGAAAATTACACTACGGTTGGTTTAACAAGGATGGGCATTATTACTACTCTGACATAAACGGCGTTATGATTATAAATAGAAACGCAGAAATTGACGGTATATCTTACCAATTTGACAATTCAGGTAGACCATATGACTCAAGATATATAAATACAGAATCTGATATTATGAATTTAAAACCTGAAAATGTCGAATCAATCGACTTGGTTTATAACTTCAACACTTTAAATAACTATCCAATTCCAAAAAATAGGTTCCCTTATGTAGTAGGTGAACTAAATAAGATTAGACTGGCAACAGTAGAAGGAAAGATAGGAAGTACAAAAGAAAGTGCAACCTTAGAAATCAAGTTGAAGGATAGAGAAAAACCTATGTTTATAGAAGTAAGGGACGGATATGTTTATATTAACAAAGTCACTTTTAAAAATAAAGCGCCAAATCAAGAAAAGTTATTTCTAAATCTAAAGGCACTATTCCTTAAATAAGAATAAAAGAAAGCATGTTTATCTAAAACTCATACTGAGAATTAATAGACATCCTTTTTTATAATATTTTTATTTTATTCTATATATTATATAATAGATTTTTTTATATAATAGCCTCTTTTTTCATCTTGATATAACCTACGATATCAGCTATTGCCCAACCGATTGGTATTGACCACCAAATTGCTACGACTCCTATTTGATGAGCAAATGCGTAAGAGATAGCCACCCTTAACCCTAAGCTCACGACTGTTAGTACTACAGACATAAAAGGCTTGCCCCAACCTCTAAATAGTCCATAAAACATAAATAAATAACCTATAAGTACGTAAAATGCCCCCTCTATTCTAAGGTATTGTGATCCGACAGCAATTACCTTAGCTGATTCACTTGACATAAATACGCCCATCAACTTTTCTGCAAATATAAACACCAATAATGAAATTGGTATACAAATTACTGCAATAATTTTAATTACAGATTTTGTACCCCTTTCTATTCGCTTCATCTCTCCTGCCCCCATGTTTTGGGCTATAAAAGTAGAAAATGCATTTCCAAAGTCCTGCACCGGCACATATGCTAGGGTATCTATCTTTACTGCAGCTGCAAAACCAGCCATTACTACAACTCCAAAACTATTTACAAGTCCTTGAATCATAAGTATACCCAAATTCATTATGCTCTGTTGAATACTAGATAGCAGAGAAAAATTAACTAAGGTTTTAAAAATATAGCCTTCAAAAACTAAATTGTGTTTTTCTATTTTTAACTCCTCTACTTCTCTATGACATTTTATTGCTAGACCCACACCCGAAAAAACTTGGGATATAACTGTAGCAAATGCCGCACCGAATACTCCCCAGCCAAATCCTGCGATAAATAAAATATCCAAAATTATATTTGATATCATGGCTATGGCCAGAAACAACAGAGGAGTTGTTGAATTTCCCATAGATCTATAAACAGAGGCGTAGTAATTGTATAAAAATATAAATACTATACCGCAAAACATCGTAAATGTATAAGTATAAGACTCATCCATTATCTCTTTTGGTATTTTAATAATCTCAAGTATTGGATCAATGTATATAAATGCAAGGACGTTTATAACGACGGTTAATACAGCTATTATTACAAATGAAGCAAAGAAACTTCTCTGAAGCGAGTCTCTATCCTTTGCACCGTAAAACTTAGAAAAAACAACTCCAGAACCTAGGCATAAACCGATTATAAGCGATGTTATAAATATCATCAACGTATATGTACTACCTACTGCTGCCAAGGCCTGAGGACCCACAAACCTACCGACTATTATAGTGTCTGCTATGTTGTAGACTTGTTGAAACACATTTCCCAAGGCAAGAGGTATTGCAAATTGTATTATTGCACTCTTTTCATCCCCGACGGTCATGTCGACTCTCTTATCAAAAATCTCCTTAATACTCAACTTAACACCCCATATCGTTTTTGTACCCCTAAAAAATTCTGGCTGCTGAGTTATCCTCAACAGCCTTATAATTTACTAATAAGATTCTTTCCGCGCTAAATCTTTTCGTTTTGATAACATATGTCTATGCCTTAAGAAGTTCAGCCATTTCCTTAGCTAATTTCCTTAGTTCCTCTACGTCCTTAGCCTTCATAGTTCCCTTAGACTCTACTACTGTTTCAGCTACTTGGAAGCTTCCTGCACTTGCAAACTCGCTTATGTCCTTAACAGAACCTCCGCTCCATCCATATGAACCAAAAATACCCATAACCTTGTTTTGAAGTTTATTCATTTCAAGTATGTGTAATAGGTTGTACATCTTTGGATATACTGAATTATTGTAAGTACAACTACCTAGAATTAGTCCTTTATATCTCCATATCTCACTTAAAATATATGATTCATGAGTTTTACTAACATCGAATACTTTGATATTTTTTACTCCCTCTTCAGCTAAAAATCTAGCTAGGGTATCAGCCATCTGCTCTGTGTTTCCATACATTGAACCATAAACTAATACAAGACCGTCCTCAGGAACCTGATTAGCCCATTTAGTGTATTCTTCTATTATTTGCTTAGGATTTTTCCTCCAAACTAAACCGTGAACAGGACAAATTATGTTTATATCTAATTTGCTAACCTTATCTAAGGCTCTAACAGCCATCTTAGAATATTTTCCAACTATGTTTGAATAATATCTCCTAGTTTCATCTCTGAGGAACTTGTAGTTCATCTCATCGTCAAATACAGTACCGTTTAATGTTCCAAAACCTCCAAAAATATCTTGTGAGAAAAGTATCTTGTCTTTTTTCTCATAGCTGACCATTGATTCAGGCCAGTGAACCATTGGAGTATTTACAAATGTAAGTGATCTTTCACCCAATTCAAGTTCATCGCCATCTTTTACTACGATTATGTTTTCTGGTTCTAACTCGTAATAATCCATTAACATGCCCTTAGCTTTAGCATTACAAACAAATGTCATATCTGGGTACAACTCCAATACAGCCTTAATACAACCAGAATGATCAGGCTCCATATGGTGAATTACTAGATAATCTAGTTTTCTTCCATCGAGTAGATTGACTAGAGTCTCCAAGAATCCATCAATCTTAGTTACTTTAACAGTATCCATAAGAGCTGTCTTCTCGTCTACTATAAGATATGAGTTGTATGCAACTCCTTCTGGTAGGGGCCACATATTTTCAAACTTGGCAGTCTGCCTGTCATTTACACCCAAGTAATAAACATTGTCTAAAATCGGTGTTGTAATTGTATTCATTTTATCCTCCTATATAATGCATATAATGTTAATTTCCTTATTTCGCAACAAGTATACAATTTAATTATATCATAGTGTCGCTTTTTTGTGTATCTTTGATTAAATAATATCATTTTATACTCGTTGTAATATTTTAAAAAACATGATATTCTTATACTAGAGTGGGACTAGTCCCCTCTATTTTAGAACTTAAATATAAGTCGCTGACAAAATATCGAGAATTTTTCATTAATAGGAGGGGATATTATGAATTTTGATAATTTAAGAAAACAGGATCCTGAAATCTACAAAACTCTTGAAGATGAGCTTATGAGACAAAAGAGAAACATAGAGCTTATAGCGTCTGAGAACATCGTATCTGAGGCTGTGATGGAAGCTATGGGAAGCTACTTCACAAACAAATACGCAGAAGGATATCCAGGAAAGAGATACTATGGTGGGTGCATGTACATAGATGACATGGAAAACATAGCTATAGAGAGATTGAAGAAGCTTTTTGGAGCTGAACACGCAAATGTACAACCTCACTCAGGTTCTCAAGCAAATCTAGGAGTTTACATTGCTATGTTAGAGCATGGTGATACTGTACTTGGAATGGACCTATCACAAGGAGGTCACTTAACGCACGGTTCACCAGTTAATATCTCCGGAATTAATTACAAGTTCGTGCCTTATGGAGTTGACAAAGAAACTGAAACCATTGACTACGATAAACTTAGGGAAATAGCATTAAAAGAAAAACCTAAGATGATCGTTTCAGGAGCTTCTGCATACCCAAGGGAGATAGATTTCAAGAGAATAGGGGAAATAGCTAAAGAGGTTGGAGCTTATCACATGGTAGATATGGCTCACATAGCAGGTTTAGTTGCGGCTGGACTTCATCAAAACCCAGTTAAATACGCTGATTTTGTAACTACAACAACTCATAAAACACTTAGAGGACCAAGGGGCGGAGCTATATTATGTAAAAAAGAATACGCTCAAAAAATTGATAAGGCCATATTCCCAGGAATTCAAGGAGGACCTTTAGAGCACGTAATAGCTGCCAAGGCCGTTAGTTTTGGAGAGGCTCTCAAAGATGAGTTTAAAGAATATCAAAAACAAATCGTAAAAAACTGTGCAGTATTGGCTGATGAACTCAAAAAGAGAGGCTTTGATCTAGTTTCTGGAGGAACAGACAACCACCTAATCTTAGTAAACCTAATTTCAAAGAAGATAACAGGAAAAGAAGCGGAAACTCTATTAGATGAAGCATATATTACCGTAAATAAAAATTCAATTCCTTTTGATCCGGAGAATTTCTTTAAGACAAGCGGTATAAGGATAGGAACAGCTGCGGTAACTACAAGGGGTATGGTTGAAGAAGACATGGTAAAAATAGCCGAGGCTATAGATCTTTGCTTGACTGATAAGAATATAGAAAAAGCTAGGGAAATAGCTACAGAGCTTACAGATAAATATCCAATATATGAAAAATAGAGATTAAGTAAAATTTTTCATACAAATAAGGCTGACATATGTCAGCCTCTTTTTTATTAAATCAACCAGCCACCGTTTGGGCTTATGATCTGCCCTGTAATATAGCTTGCCTTATCAGAAACCAAAAAGCTAATTAAATTAGCTATTTCAATTGGTTTTCCAAGCCTTCCCAGAGGAACCTCCTCAAGAAATGCATCTAAATCGTCATCTTTGACATTGGCAACCATATCCGTATCTATTCCACCTGGCGCCACCGAGTTGATCCTGATTCCTGAATATCCAAATTCCCTCGCCAATGATTTTGTAAAAGCAATCACAGCTCCTTTTGACGTTGAATATGGTACTTCCATAGCTGCTCCGGTTATTCCAAAAATAGACGAAAGATTTATAATTACTCCTTCGTGTCTTTTCATCATATCCTTTAGAGCAAAATATGCACAATGATACATACCGTTTAAATTAGTACCTATAATCTCGTGCCATTCACTAGGATCATAGTCTTGAAATTGCTTAGCTACAGCTATACCAGCATTATTTATCAAAATATCAATACTTCCAAATTCCTCGATAATATTGACAAACATTTTTTCAACAGCTTTGAAATCACTTACATCTGCTTTGATAGCAATAGCCTTAACGCCATAGGAAAGACATTCTTCCAAGACTTCTTTGGCTTTATCCTCACTTTTGTTATAATTTATCGCCACATTATAACCTTCTTTTGCAAGTAAAATAGCAGTCTCTCTGCCTATTCCCCTTGAAGAACCCGTGACTAAAACATTTTTTGCCATACTAGTCCTCGTACTTCTTCTCAAAAAAGTCTGTCAATTTTAGAAGAGCCCTTGAAAGTAATACCTCTTCCTCAACAGTAAATCCTTCAAGCATATCGTCGATCATTGCCTTGTGGAAATCGTGGTGTAAATCGAGAACCTTCTTTCCTGAATCAGTTAGATAGATATATACCTTTCTTCTATCTATCTCACTTCTTTCTCTAAACACGTAACCTTTTTTTATAAGCTTAGTAACTGCTATTGACAGTGTACCGTCTGTTATTCTTAGATCATGAGCAACCTCGCCCATCATCCTTCCACCTTCGTAGCCAATTGCTTCGATTGTGTGGATCTCCGTTAAAGTTAAATTATCAAATTCCGTATTGTCCAGTGACTTTTCTTCTAGATGAAGAATATCATTAAATAATTGTACTAAAATTTTGTTGATAATGTCCTTAATACCTTCCAAAGTAATCCTTCCTTTCTATATAATTTATTTGGTTTAATAAGCTCCCATTTTTCTAAACTTATCGTATCTCTTAGCGACAAGTTCATTAATATCCATACTTTTTAATGTACTTAATTCTTTTCTTATTTTTGCCCTAATTTGGTTAAGCGTAAACACTGGATCCCTATCACAAGACCCGTTTTCCTCTATTATATCATCAATCACAGATAAATTCAGCAGGTCCTTAGAAGTAATCTTCATCTTTTCAGCCGCCTCTACTTTCCTACTGCTATCTTTCCATAAAATTGAGGAAAAACCCTCCGGAGATAGAATCGAGTATATTGAGTTCTCTAACATAAATACCCTATCGCTAACGGCTAGAGCCAATGCTCCACCGCTACCACCCTCTCCGGTAATAAATGTGATCAGAGGTGTCTTAACCTTGCTCAGTTCCATAAGTGACTTGGCTATCCAATAGCCCTGTCCCCTGTTTTCTGCTTCCTTACCTGGATAGGCACCTGGGGTATCAACAAAAATAATAACTGGTAAACCGAATTTCTCAGCTTGTTTTATAGCTTTAAGGGCCTTTTTATAGCCCTCAGGATGCGCCATACCGAAGTTTTTCTTAATATTTTCTACCGTACCCTGACCTTTGCCTAGTCCAATAACAGAAACCGGCTGTCCTTCAAAAAGACCGATTCCGGTAGTGACGGAGCCATCATCTCCAAAAGATCTATCTCCGTGAAATTCCGTATATTTATCGACCAACTCCTTGATGTAATAATCAGGATTCGGCCTCTTTCTATGTCTTGCCGTCTCGACAATCTCCCAAGCGCTTAACATCCTATCACCTCATACACAATCGCTAACGCACATAAAATCTTAATTAAACACACTATTAAAATGCTAATACAGATAAAATGTCAGATAGCTTTTCTTTCATATCATTTCTCTGAACAATCATATCTACAAACCCGTTTTCCAATGACTTCTCGGAACTTTGAAAATCGTCTGGTAGTTTTTCCTTAATAGTATTTTCAATGACCCTCCTACCAGCAAATCCAACCGTGGCCTTAGGCTCAGCTATAATCACATCACCCTGCATAGCAAAACTAGCAGTAACACCTCCAGTTGTTGGATTTGTCAAAACGGATATATAAAGCAATCCTGCCTCATCATGCTTTGCTATAGCCGCACTTACCTTAGCCATTTGCATCAAAGAAACAATTCCTTCCTGCATTCTAGCTCCTCCAGAAGCGCAGAAAAGTATAAGCGGGAGTTTGTTTTCTGTAGCGTACTCTGTGAGTCTAGTGATTCTCTCCCCTGTAGCAGAACCTAGAGAACCCATCATAAACTTTGACTCCATAACTCCTATACAAACTTCCTTACCGTTAATCCTCCCAGTTCCAGTTATAACAGATTCATTCTCGCCTGAATTTTCTTCGGCTTTCTTTAACTTAACATCATAACCTTCAAAATTTAGAGGATTGTTTGTTACGATATCGCCATTCATCTCGCTAAAGCTTCCCTCGTCCAAAATATTTTCCAATCTTTTTCTAGCGCTTAAACTAAATATATAGTGACAGCTTGGACAAATCATATTCGACGTCTCAAGGTCTTCAGCGTAAATTATCTTTGAACACTCTGGGCACTTTATCCACATACCTTCTGGTATATCCGGCTTTTTATCATAGTTTTTAACAACTATATAGTCGTTTTTCTTTCTAAATCGCTTTAACATTTAATCACTCTCACCAACTTTGCCCTAGCTCTCAATAAACTTTTCAACAAATGTGGTGTCATAACTCGCATCTGCGAAACTTTCTTGAGAAATTAATTCCCTTTGAAAATCCTTGGTGGTCTTAACACCTCCGACCTCAAGTTCAAATAGAGCTGATTTCATCTTATTAATAGCTCCCTTTCTATCGACATCATGAGCTATAATCTTAGCTATCATAGAATCGTAAAAAGGAAGAATCTTTCCGCCTACATAAGCTGAAGAATCGATTCTCACGCCCTTTCCTCCTGGTAAAAGAAGATTTTCTATAGTTCCTGGAGAAGGAGTGAAATCTTTTTTTGGATCCTCTGCATTAATTCTACATTCTATGGAATGTCCAGTAAACTCTACATCATCTTGAGTATAGCCAATTTCTTCTCCCATAGCTATCCTGATTTGATCCTTTACTAAATCCCTTCCTGTAACCATCTCTGTCACCGGGTGTTCTACCTGAATTCTCGTGTTCATCTCCATAAAGTAGTAATTTTCATCACTGTCTACCAAAAATTCAACTGTACCCAGACTGTAATAACCAGTGTACTCGGCTAAATCAGTTGCAGATTTAGTTATCTTATTTCTCAGCTCTTGTGAAATACTTGCTGAAGGAGCTTCCTCAATTAGTTTTTGATTTTTTCTTTGCATTGAGCATTCACGTTCACCTAAGTGGACGATATTGCCATACATATCTCCGAGAATTTGGACCTCTATGTGCTTAGGATTTTTGATATACTTTTCAAGATACACCCTATCGTCATCAAAGGCAGACTTAGCTTCCTTTTTTACACTGTAATACATTGACTCTAGTTCTTTAATATCATTTACAATCCTAATTCCTCTACCTCCACCACCGGAAGCAGCCTTCATCATTATCGGAAATCCAATCCTCTCCGCCTGCTTAATCATGGTCTCAAGTGAATCGTCATCCCCAGAATATCCTGGTACAACGGGAACTCCTGCCTCTATTGCAGTAGCTCTAGCAGCTTTTTTATCTCCCATATGAGATATTAGCTCACTTTTTGGACCTATAAAACAAACGTTACAATCCTCGCATATCTTGGCAAACTTAGCATTTTCAGATAAAAAGCCAAACCCGGGATGTATCGCATCACATCTCTTAAGGATACAAGCACTTAGTACTTGAGACATGCTCAGATATGAGTCGCTAGCCTTTGCCGGACCGATGCATATAGCGTCGTCAGCAAGTTTAACGTGAAGAGAATCCCTATCAGGTTCAGAAAAAATTGCTACGGATTCTAGGCCCATTTCTCTAAGCGCCCTAATTATCCTTATGGCAATTTCTCCACGATTTGCAATTAAAACTCTTTTTATCATACCAAGCTCCTTTTTCATATTTTAAATCCGACAAATAAACTACCTATTTGTCGGCATCGTCATTCATAAGTGCGAATATCATCTTTGCCTCGCATGCTTTTTTTCCGTCAACTTCAGCGTAACAAGTCGCTGTACACATTGGCCCCCTCACCTTATCTATTTTGGCAAAGAGGTCTAACCTGTCACCAGGTCTAACTTGAACCTTCCATCTAACCTTATCCGCACCAGCAAATAGCCCTATCTTTCCTTTGTTTTCTTCCAAAGTAAGCATCGCCACTGCTGAAATTTGTGCGAGGGCCTCTAGTATCAAGACCCCCGGCATTACTGGATAAGTTGGAAAATGTCCCTTAAAAAACTCTTCATTGATACTTACATTTTTATATCCTTGTGCGCTGACTCCTGGTTCTACTTCAGTCACCCTGTCAACTAACAAAAAAGGATATTTATGTGGAAGTATCTCCATGATTTCATCAATATTCATAGTTAACCTCTTGTTTATTAACTTACTCACTTACCCTCTTAAAAATTAAAACTCCATTATGTCCTCCAAATCCAAATGAATTTGAAATTACATAATCCTTATCAATTTTTCTATTTTCATCTTTTATATAATCTAAATCCAGCTCTTCTTCACTAGAAACCAAGTTCACATTTCTATGAGCATATCCTGATGTCAAAGTCATAATAGAAGCTACGGCTTCCACTGCTCCACCTGCACCTAGCATATGTCCTGTCATAGACTTTGTAGAACTTACCGGTATGTTTTTAGCATAGTCGCCAAATACATTTTTTATTATTCTTGTCTCAAAGAGGTCGTTATATGGAGTGGATGTTCCATGTGCATTTATATACCCTATCTCAGATTTGTCGATTCCAGCTTCTTTTATGGCATTTTCAACAGCTACAGCTGCAATCTTACCTTCTGGATGAGGAGATGTTATGTGATAAGCATCACAAGTACTTCCATATCCGACAACTTCAGCATATATATGAGCTCCTCTACTCTTAGCGTGTTCATATTCTTCTAGTATTAGAGTAGCTGCCCCTTCGCCCATTACAAATCCATTTCTTCCTTCATCAAAAGGTATAGAAGCTCTATTTGGGTCTTCAGAAGTCGATAGTGCCCTCATATTCGCAAAACCAGCTATTGCCAATTTATTTATCGATGCTTCCGAACCTCCACAAATTACGACCTTTGCATAACCATCTTTAATCTGTCTAAAAGCAGCTCCAATGTTATCTGTACCAGTTGCACAGGCAGTTACCTCAGAAGAGCACTTATTTCTAGCGTCGTATTTAATTGCGATATTTGCCGCAACGGCATTTATAATAGCTGTAGGTATAAATAGTGTGGACACTTTTCTAGGACCTTTATCAAAAAGGTTTCTAAATTCTTTTTCATTTGTATTGAATCCACCGATACCTGATCCGTACATTATCCCAATATCAAAGGGATCGACATCTGCACCATCAAGTTTTGCGTCCTTAATAGCTTGATCTGTTGCCACCAAACCGTAGATGGAAAAGTCATCAAACCTACGTATTTCTTTTTTTGCAAGTGTGTCTTGAGGGTTGAAATTTTTTACCTCAGCAGCCAGACTCACACCAGTGCCTTCATAATCAGCTTTTGTAATTTTATCTACACCACAAACGCCCTTGAGAGCACTATCCCAAAATTCTTTGACATTATTTCCTATAGGTGACACTACACCCATACCCGTCACAACAACTCTATTCATCTTACACCTCTTAATACATAGTCATCCCGCCATCAACGGGTAGGGTTTGACCAGTGATGTAGCTTGAATTTTCACTAGCTAGGAAGAATACTGCATTTGCAACGTCTTCTCCCTGACCTATCCTCTTGACGGGAATGCTTTTAATCCAAGCATCCTTTACATCTTCAGGAACCACCTTAGTCATATCAGTATCTATAAACCCTGGAGCAACACAGTTTGCTGTAATGTTTTTGCTACCGAGTTCCTTTGCTACTGATTTTGTAAGGCCTATGACTCCTGCCTTTGATGCAGAGTAATTTACTTGACCCACATTGCCGGTCATTCCAGCAACGGAAGCCATATTTACGATTCTACCGTATTTTTGCTTAATCATAATTCTAGAGACATTTTTAATGCAGTTAAACACTCCCTTTAAGTTAGCGCTAATAACTTCATCAAAATCGTCTTCGCTCATTCTAATTAAAAGACCGTCCCTAGTTATACCAGCATTATTAACTAATACGTCAACTCTGCCAAAACTTTCCATAGTCTTGTCTATCATGGCCTTAACTTCTTCATTTGACTGAACATTGGCCTTTACCACTATAGAATCAGTTCCATATTTTTCTTTTAATTCATCCTGTAACTCTTCAGCCTTTTGTACGCTTGAAGAACAGTTAATAACGATGTTATATCCTTCCTTAGCGAATTTCTCACAGATTGCCCTTCCTATTCCTCTTGAGCCTCCTGTAATAACCGCCGTACGCTTAATATCCATCATATACCTCTCTTAATTAGTAAATCTATACCAGATTATCTAAGTCTTCCACAGATTTTATACTTATTGCATTTAGAGTCTTATCAGTCTTTTTAACAAATCCCGTAAGAACGTCCGCTCCTATCTCAATAAAGTTTTTAACCCCTTTATCAATCATATCATTAATAATCTTTTCAAACTGAACAGGTGAATAAACCTGTATTGAAAGAATGTCAACGACCTCATCCAAACTATCCGCCTCATCTTTGTATAGAGTTCCGCTATAGTTTGCATAGATATTTTTTTGATCTAGAATATCATCTGATATAGTATATTTACTTATTTCATCTTTTAAATTTTTACTTGCTTCCCTAAATAGCTCGCTGTGAAATCCGCCTTCTGTAGTAAGCGGAACGACCATTATCTTTTCAGCCTTGCACATAGATGCCAACTTATCTATGGCCTCTTTGCTTCCACTGACGGTCATTTGACCAGCGCAATTGTAATTTGCTGGAACTAAAAATGAATCACGTTGGATTTTTTCTATTATCTCCATTAGCTTATCAAGTTTTTTCCTGTATATTACAGCAGCCATCTTTGAATCAGTGTTTTTACACACCTCAGACATTATCTTTCCTCTGAACTTAGTAAGTTTGATGACATCTTCAAAGCTCATTACTCCACTTGCACCTAGAGCAGTATATTCTCCTAGTGAATAACCCGCATAATAATCAGGAGCAATTCCCTTATCCTTAACTAATTCGAAAATAGCCATGCCCGTACCAGCTAACATAGGCTGACAAATGTCAGTCTTTCCAAGTTCGAATTCATCAAGCTCTCTGAGGGCAGATTCAATATCCACCCCGCTAATCTCAGAAGCCTTCTTTACTAGGGAAGAAAATTTATCGGACTTAGAAAAAAAGTCCTCGTACATGGAGTTTTTAAGACATCCCTGTCCTGGAAATAAAACAGCAATTTTACCTTCCATAATTAACCTCTCTTATTGTAATCTTCCATTAAACCTTCTATTATTTTTGCAACTGGTTTAATTTCTTTTACCATACCAGCTGATTGTCCAGCCATGTAGCTACCTCTTCTCTCATCACCTTCTAAAACGGCAATCCTAAGAGAACCAGAAGCAAACTTCTCAATTTCCTCAATTGTTGGGTGAGTCTTTTCAAAGTCTAGCATCTTTCTAGCAAACTTGTTTTTAAGACCTCTTACAGGATGTCCAGTCGGTCTTCCTGTAACAACTGTATCTATGTCCTTAGCCTTAACAACTGCCTTTTTATAGTCTTCGTGAGCTCTACATTCATCAGATGCTAAAAAAATAGTCCCAAGTTGGAATCCACTTGCTCCTAGAGCTTCACAAGCACGCATTCCCCTACCATCTGCAATACCACCTGCAGCGATTACAGGTATGCTAACTACATCACATATTTGTGGCACGAGAGTCATCGTAGTCAATTGACCAATGTGCCCCCCTGCTTCCATACCCTCAGCTATTATCGCATCAGCACCCATAGCTTCAAATCTCTTTGCAAAGGCACATGAAGGTGCCACAGGTATGACCTTGACTCCTGCTTTTTTTAACTTATCCATGTATTTAGCTGGATTACCTGCTCCAGTAGTTACTACTGGAACCTTTTGTTCACAACATAAATCCACTATTTCCTCGACATTTTCAGCGAGAAGCATGATATTTACTCCGAAGTTCTTATCTGTGATCGATCTTAAAATCTCTATCTCACCTTTGACAACATCAACCGGAGCAGCACCACTGATTATTCCTAAACCACCAGCTTCACTAACGCTAGCGGCAAGTTTTCCATCGGCAACCCAAGCCATACCTCCCTGAATTATCGGGTATTTAATTCCTAAAACCTCAGTTATACTATTTCTCATATCCATCTTACTTATTAGCTTCTATAAACTCGACAACGTCTCTTACAGTTAACATAGTCTCTGGTTTTTCAATAGAAACACCAAACTCGTCTTCTGCCTCCATGATTACTTGGAAAAGGTCAAGTGAGTCAACGTCTAAATCTTCAAACTTGCTATCTAGTGTTATCTCATCTTCTTCTAATCCTAAATTTTCTGCAACAATCTCTCTAACTTTCTCAAAAACCATAATTTTACCTCCAAAATTTTTTAATTTATTTATGTTTACTCCATTCAACAAATACAGCTCCCCAAGTCATACCGCCGCCAAAACCTGTTAAAATAAGTTTGTCGCCATCTGACATAAGCCCCTGTTTATTCATATCGTCTAGGGCCATAGGAATTGATGCTGAAGAAGTATTACCCATAGTGTCAATATTTACGAAAAACCTGTCCATTGGAAGACCGAGTTTTCTCGCACTGTATTCGATAATTCTACTGTTCGCTTGATGTGGAACGATGTACTTAACCTCATCTAAACTGGTGTTACTCATTTCTGAAACAGTTTTTATAGCCTCAATAATCTTCTTAGTCGCAAACTTAAAAACCTCTCTCCCGTCCATATAAAGATATTTAGAGTTGTTTATAAGCTCTTCCATATCTTCATCTAGATACTCTTTGTCGACAGAATTTTTTCTATCTACAAACGGGCTTTCATTTAACCTGTTTACTCCTGTCAAATACCTTGCCAGTGATCCATCTGAACGAAGATATGCATGAAAATTATCTTTTGATTCTTCATTAGAGTATTCTATCAAAACAGCTCCTGCTCCATCTCCGAAGAGAACACAAGTTGATCTATCATCGTAATCCGTGATCTTAGAAAGGGTGTCTACACCTATAATAATGGCATATCTCATATTCATCGTCTTAAGCATAGCCCTTGCGTTTGCTACCCCGTACACAAAACCTGTACAAGCGGCATTTATATCAAAAGCTATAGCATTTTTACAACCAAGCTTGTGTTGGATAAAGGATGAACATGTCGGTGTTATCATCTCGGTCGAAACTGATGACACGATTATCAAATCGACCTCCTCAGGATTAATGCCCGCATCTTTTATACACCTTTTTCCTGCTTCAAGTGCCATCTCAACAGTTGTTATACCGTCAGAAATATTTCTAGACTTTATCCCTGTCCTCTCGACGATCCATTGATCGTTTGTATCGACCATCTTTTCTAAGTCTTTATTTGTTAGTTTAATTCCAGGCTGGAAACTTCCAGTACCCCTGATGTAAATTGACATCTCAACCTCCAATCCTAAATAGAACAAATATTATTATAGCAAAAACTTTTTAGAAAATTATTTTTGCTAACCAAATTATACGCCTGTATAATATAATTGTCAACTCTTTTTGCATTTAAATCTTTTTCTATTTAATTTTTTGGTTTTTCATTAAAAAAGCCGAGGCAATCTATATGACAGTTTCTGTTGTCACAAGAATTTCCTCAGCTAATATTTTTATTTAGTATTCATAGCATCATTTAGTTTTCCTAGTGTATTTTACCTCTTTGTTTCACTAGCTAATAATACAAACTATAATTATATAAACTAATTATATGAACTAATTATATAAACTACTTAACAAACCTATCAGTTATCATTGATGCACTCATTCGCTCTCCATAACGTAGAGATGATCTCATGCTCTGAATTAACTCGTCGACTTTTTCTAATTCTTTAAGCATCTCCCTCTCTTCTTCACTGGTTTCAATTATCTTTGCTATGGCACCATTGTTTATGACTATCCTCTTATCCGCTATAAGAGCTAAGTATGGATCATGGGTCGCCATCAACACTATCTTATCTTGACTCACAAGTAAATCAAGGGCTTTTTTTCTATCTATTCCAGCATTTTCTATCTCATCGATCAATACTATTGGAGACGAACTCAACTTTGCAGTGTCTGCAATCATCAAAGCCCTCGATTGGCCTCCGCTTAATGCTGTTATAGGAGTGTCCTCGCTAAATTTTTCCCCTGCTAGGTTATTTGCTTCATCAATGATCTCCCTCGCTACATCGTCTATATTTTCTATCATCCTAGACTCAGCGTGTAACTTCACAAACTCCATCGCCGTCAAATCCATTACAAAGTTCATATTTTGAGAAAGCTGTGCCACCAATTTATTATTTGATGAAAATCTCCATTTTTTATCAGGGGCCTCACCGTTTATAAGAATTGACCTTCCCGTTGGTGTGTCGTTTTGAGCTGTCCACTCTATATCAGCTAGAAGTCTAGACTTTCCTGAACCAGTTGGACCAACAATTGAAATAATCTCAGACTTATTAATAGTAAATTCATCAAACCCCTCAGGATTTCCAAACTTATCATGACCAGCTATTAGAGTTAAACTTTCTACTGCATTGTCCTCAATGCCCAAAAACTCCTTCATCATATTTATATATGATTCAAATGAAGAAAGTATGGACTCTGTGTCGATAGCCATATCCTCTTTATAATCTTCATCTAACTCTTCTAAAAACTCAGTGATGCTCTTTCCTTCCTGTCCATCTATATTTAAATTATTCTCTTCAAAGAAGTTTCTAGCAAAGCTATATTTTTCGAATACCTTGCCTAATTTCATCTCGAGAATCTCTGATTTTGCCATAGTTCACCTCTTATTCTAATTATCCGCATCTATAATTTAAATCTACTTAACTCTATATTTTATATCTATTTATCTATATCCATCTTTCTAACATTGCCCATTTGATACTCTTCTCCTATCCTAGTTTCTCCCAGGCAGTAAGAGCATAGAGCTGAAGGCATAGGAAATTTTAAACTCATTCCTTGAACTGAGTCTATGTCCTTATTTTCTTCCATCAATAGAGTGCTGAGTTCATATGCTCCCTGACCAGTCAGCCCATTTACGTGCATAGTCGTAGCTACGGGATTTACAGAACTAACTCTAGAGGAAAAAACTTCTCTCTCGGCCTGTGAAACTATATCACCTTTAGTTATAACGACAATATCAGCATACTTTAACATTGGACCGATCTTTTTAGGTGTATTTATCCCGCTTAGATTATCGATTACGCATATACCTTTGATATCCTTAATATATGGAGAACATCTGTTACAAAGACCAGCGGACTCAGTTATCAGAATGTCTATGCCTATCTCAGTTCCCCATTTAACAACCTCTTCTATATTTGATACGAAAAAATGATCAGGGCAAAGTGAACCCGATAGACCCTTCTTAACAGGTACTCCCGCCTTTTCATATAATACGTCATCGTCAGTATAGAGGCAGTCAAACTTTATAACACCAGGCTTAAGTCCCCTTTGTTTGAGCGATTCTATTGTCTTTATTATTACCGAAGTCTTCCCTGAAGAAGGCGGTCCTGAAAATACAACCATATTCATTATGCCATTACCTCACTTTCAAATATTCCCTCTAATTCTCTTATTAGCTTACCAATATTATTCTTCTCGATAAAATCCCAACCTATCCACATAAACTTCTTGTCTTCATCTAATTTATTGTCTACTCCCGGATTTGTTGATGGGAACTTTCCATTTGCAGAAAAAACCTCTCCTACTTCCTTGCTCATAAAGAAATCGACGAAATTTTTTACTCTGTTTTTGTCATCCTTTTTAGCCATCATAAATATAGGGCTTATTATCGCTCCGTCCTCAGGCCAAACTGCCTCAATAGGTCCATTTTCATCAATCATCTGAGTAAAGAAATATGGAGTTATACTTATGGCTGGCTCTGATTCACTCACCTTTCTCTTTGCCTTTACCATCTGAGCTGGGTGTAAATTCTTTTTAAAAGCCTTGGCAAGTTTTTTAATACCGTCCATTCCGAAAAATTTATATATATGAACAATTATCGCATTAAAAAGATCTAGGTCTTGCATCGGTATAGCAACTGAATTTTCAAACTCAGGCTTTAAAATATCCTCCCAAGTCCTAGGCATAGGCCTCTCTCCCAATACGTTTTTATTTACTAACATCACAGCCGGTACGACACCTATGATATGGTATTTACCCTTTGGATCCTTTAAACTAATGTAGTCATTTTCAAAATCCCTGTTCATTTCAGATTCTATCACATCAAAATCATCTATGTATTTTCCCATTAGTTCATCATCAAAAAATAAATCAAATCCAGCAGAGGTCAAAAGTTCGGGAACCTTGTTGATATCTCCAGTCTTCATCTGTTCCTTGATCCAGTCTAAGCCTAAATTTGCTGATTTTAGCTCATAGTCAAAGGTAAAGTCAAACTCATCTTTTTTACTTTTAGCCCAACTTTCAAAGCCCTCTAGAAGAGGTATTCTTATCGGACAAGGCAATACGCCTTCAATATTTACGTCGGCCTTTAGACTTTTTGCTTCCAATCCAGTGTTTACCTTATCGCTTCCATACCTGTCTTCAATAAAACTAACGAGTCTGTCTTCAAAAATCTCAGCACTTATGTTTTTCGATTTTAGAGCATCCTCAAGGCTAACCATCTTTGCCATCATGTCAAACATCTTCTTGTTTGAAAATTGTTCAAAACCATTCGCTATAAATAGATCTAAGCTCAAAGGGTACTTCTCAACTATATCGTATATCTTATCGCACATTTCAAAATACTTATTCATAAATACCTCCAATATTATAAAATACAAAATCATATATGTAATTAACTTTCACTTTATTTATATTCCCATTATACATGGTTTACTAATAATTATATGTGATAATTGCAACATAATAAAGGAAATTATAATAAAATAACATATGTTCCATGTTAAAAAAATAATCATAGTGTCCATTGTTGTAAAAAAATAAAATGAAATATATAATATATATGTATATATTGATAGCTAATCCATTAATAACACTATGTTTTAGATTCAAATAAAAGATATACACCTTGCAATTTTTAATTAACTAAAAAATTTTCTGCAAGACGATTCTGAGAGGTGATTTATGAACGCAAATTCAAATGACGTACAACATATTGATGATGGTAAATTAAAAGATAGTAAAATAAATGTATATAATCCCAAAAAAACAAGAGAACTCGTAAATAAGCTAAGAATAAATAAAGATCTTGAAGATGATGAATTTAAATATCTCTTGTCAATGGACGAGGCTGAATCTATCTCAATACTCAGAGACGCCGCTAGAGAGGTGACAAACGAACACTATTCCAACAAAGTTTATGTCAGAGGTTTGGTTGAATTTTCCAATATCTGCTCACAAAACTGTTACTATTGCGGAATAAGATCGGGAAATCAAGATATTGAGAGATTTCGTCTGACTGTTAAAGACATGTTGTCAGCTGTTGACTCAGGATACGAGATTGGATTTAGGACATTTGTCTTCCAGGGTGGGGAAGATCCTAAATTCACCGATGATGTTTTTGAGGAAGTAATATCAAAAGTTAAATCAAAGTATCCGGATTCAGCCATAACCCTTTCTATAGGGGTTAGAAGCTATGAGTCTTACAAGAGACTTAAAGAAGCCGGAGCTGATAGATTTTTATTAAGGCACGAAACAGCTGATGAGGGGCATTTTTCATATCTACATCCATCAAATCAAAGCTTCGAGCAAAGAAAAAGAGCCCTTTACGATATAAAAAAATTGGGTTACGCCGTTGGGACTGGGATCATGGTTGGTTCACCAAAACAGAAAATAGACTACATTGTTAAAGATCTGAAATTTATGAGGCAATTAGAACCTGATATGATAGGAATAGGCCCTTTTATCCCGCATAAAAGCTCGAAGTTTAAAGATATCGAACACGGGGATATGTATCTAACACTTAAGATGCTTTCAATTTTAAGGCTTATGTTTCCTCTTGCGACCATTCCTTCCACTACTGCATTAAATACGATTGACAGCGAAGGTAGGATACGGGGGATTATGCATGGGGCAAATGTAATAATGCCAAACCTATCACCGGATAATGCAAAAAGAAACTATAACTTATATGATAATAAAAAAATATCAGGTAAAGAATCCGCTGATTATGTGAGGGAATTAAACGAGTACCTTATGGAATATGGTTATGAGATTGACTTTTCAAGAGGAGATCCACTTACCATCAAAAATAAATAACTTTAAAAATACGGTTATCTAACTTAGAAACTTTATTTTTATAAATACGATAATAATAGGAGGTAATTATGAGTACAAACGAAAGACAATCAACAAAAGAAGCTGAAAGAAAAGTAAATCGAACAACTAATGACAAGAACCCCTGTCCAAAATACGACAGAAAATCTAGTGTCGCAGCTGAATTTATAAATCACGATGAGATACTTCAAACATTGGAATTCGGAAAGGATAAAAGCAAAGATAAAAAGTTTCTAAATGAAATTTTAGAAAAAGCTAGAGAGGGAAAGGGCTTAGACCACAGAGAAGCCTATACTCTACTCGCATCAGATGACGAAGATATAAATAAAGAAATCTTCAAACTTGCAAATGAGCTTAAGCTTAAAAACTACGGAAACAGAATTGTTTTATTCGCACCTCTTTACCTCTCCAACTACTGTATAAACGGCTGTGTATACTGTCCATATCATGGTCAAAACAAAACAATTACTAGAAAGAAATTAACTCAAGAGGAAATAAAAGAAGAGGTCATAGCACTTCAAGATATGGGTCATAAGAGATTAGCTCTTGAAACTGGGGAAGATCCTGTAAACAACCCTATAGAGTACGTTTTAGAATCTATAAAGACAATCTACTCCATCCACCACAAAAATGGAGATATAAGGAGGGTAAATGTAAATATAGCTGCCACAACAGTTGAAAATTACAAGAAACTAAAAGACGCTGGCATAGGTACATACATATTATTCCAAGAGACTTATCACAAAGATAATTACGAAATGCTTCATCCAACTGGTCCAAAACACGATTGGGCTTATCATACAGAAGCTATGGACAGAGCTATGGAAGCAGGCATAGACGACGTCGGTTGTGGTGTTTTATTTGGACTAAATAACTACGAATACGACTTTATAGGTCTATTGATGCACGCTGAGCACTTAGAGGCTAGATTTGGAGTTGGACCACACACTATCTCAGTGCCAAGGATTAGACCTGCTGATGATATAGATCCAGACGACTTCGATAATTCTATAGATGACGAGATATTCTCTAAAATAATAGCCCTTATTAGGATTTCAGCTCCTTATACAGGTATGATAATGTCAACTAGGGAAGGTCAATCCATGAGGGAAAAAGCGCTTAAAATTGGTATCTCACAAATCAGCGGTGGTTCAAGGACCTCTGTAGGAGGATACGTAGAAGAAGAAACTGAAGACGAAAACTCAGCACAATTTGAAACTGAAGATAAAAGAACTCTCGATGAAGTTGTAAATTGGCTACTAGAAAATAAATACATCCCATCTTTCTGTACTGCATGCTACAGGGAGGGACGTACAGGAGATAGATTTATGACACTTGTCAAAGCAGGACAAATATCAAATGTCTGTCATCCAAATGCACTTATGACTCTTCAGGAATATCTAAACGACTACGCTTCAGAAGATACAGTAAAAAAGGGAATGGCGCTAATAGAACAAGAGGTAGAAAATATTAAAAGTGAAAAGGTGACAGAACTAACAAAGAAATACCTAGAGGAAATCAGAAACGGAAATAGGGACTTTAGATTCTAAAAGGAGCAAGTTTTATAATATGACTATGAAGACACCAAACTCAAATAGAATTCACATTGGTATATTCGGGCTTAGAAATGCTGGAAAATCCACCCTTTTTAATTATCTACTCGATCAGGAAACATCTCTAGTCAGTGACCACCCTGGAACCACAACCGATGCAGTCCAAAAAGCCATGGAAATTCACGGACTCGGACCAGTTTTATTTATTGATACTGCTGGTCTTGACGATGTTGGAGACCTAGGGGAAAAAAGAATAGAAAAAACTAGGCAGGCAATGGACAAATGTGATATAGCAATATACCTCCACTCCACTGACGAAAAATGTAAAAACGGTAATATTTTAGATAATGATGAAAATAAACGTGAGGTTGAAAGAGTAAGGCTTGATGAGAAATTTCTATCTGAGCTTAAACTAAAAGACATTCCAGTAATAGAAGTTAAAATATCTGAAAAAAATATAGACTGGCTTAAGAATTCTAAGCTTAGAGATGAAATTTTCGATGATATAAGAAAAATTGCACCAAGAGGAGAAAACGAGATAACAAAGAACTTAGTAAATAAAGGCTCCTTGGTAATTTTGGTAATGCCTCAAGATTCGCAGGCACCTAATGGGAGACTGATACTCCCTCAGGTTCAAACAATTAGGGAAATACTAGATAAAAAGGCTATGTCCCTATGTATAACACCAGAAAACCTAGATACTGCTCTTAAAAGCCTATCTAAAAAACCCGACCTAGTAATCACGGACTCACAGGTTTTTGATAAGGTATATGAAATACTTCCTAAGGATATAAAATTGACGTCTTTTTCAATACTCTTCGCTGCACTTAAGGGTGATATAGACTATTTTGTAAAGAGTACGGAGGCTTTTGAAAAGCTGAGGGACAATAGCAAGGTGCTAATTTGCGAGGCATGTACGCATCCTCCTATGGAAGAAGACATAGGTACTATTAAAATACCTAATATGTTGAAAAAAAAGTATGGAAATGTAGATATAAATTTTGTTAGGGGGTCTGACTTCCCTGACGACTTGAGAGAATACGACCTAATTATACACTGTGGCTCATGTATGTTCAATAGGGCTCACGTAATAAGTAGGGTCAAGCGTGCAAAGGAGCAAGGTGTTCCTATGACAAATTACGGAATAACCATAGCGAAAGTCAAGGGAATTCTTGGCAAGGTGACAATACCAAAATAATTTTAAACTCTCTCGAACTTAAAGTAAATATCTTCATTGAGGTAATTACAACGAACTAACAAACAATAATTAATAAAAAGTATGTGTTATCTATTAAAGACCGCACATACTTTTTATTGTTTTTATAAAGCTTTATCGAATTTATATTGTTTCATTGTATTTATAAAATTTTAATAAATTTATAGAGCCTTTTTATATTTCTAAAATATTATTAAATCATTAAAGTCCTGTATATTTTCAAACTAGGTCTAGACAGCTTTGATATAATATAATTAATGGAAACTATTTTTTAAGGAGGTAAATATGGGGGGTACTGACAGGAAATACTTCAAAGATATGAAGCTACTCGAATATATAAACAGCGATCCAAGGGGATTTTTCCTGGCTGATATGGCTGTCAACGGTCTTTATCTAATAGATAAAAATGTTTACGACGTTTATAACAGTCCAAAACTTCAGCTGGAGCTTTCAAAAATTATGGACGAAACATTTAACGCAGACTTTTCATATGCATTATGTGACGGTATACTTTTCTCAGAGGTTCTAGGGCTTGATATATTAAAATTTGACAAGGACTTTCCATCTGTATTGGAGCATAGTTTCAAAGAATATGAAGATCTCGGCAAATTGAAAATGCCTGACTTTGAAAAAACGCCTAGGATAAAAAATAATATAGAGACATACAAATTAATATCCGAAAATATTAATAAACCGGTCTACGTTTCTATTCAAGGGCCATTCACCCTAGCAGTACAGTTGGCTGGAGCTACAAACTTACTAGGAAAGCTGATAACTGACGTGGATTTTGTAGAAAAACTACTTAAATTCACAACTGATTTGATAAGAAAATATGCTCTAGCACTACAAGATGCCGGAGTATCATTGATTTCTTTGGCTGAACCCGCTACTGTCACCTTGGATAGGGAGAGATTTCAAAAATATGTGGTAGATAATCTAAACTCAATATATGATGAGCTTCACGTTTGGAAAAGCCTACATATATGTGGTGATACCCGGGAATTTTTAGATCTTATGTTAAAGTGTCACCTAGATGCCGTAAGCTTAGATCAGATCTTAGATTACAACGAAATCATGCCGAAAATACCAAAGGACATAGTTCTTATAGGAAATTTAGATCCTGTTGAACTCATAGAGACTCAGAGTCCCGATGTAATTAGGATTGAAACACTTAAGCTTCTTAAGGATATGAGATCATATGACAATTATCTTTGCGACTTCGGATGTAACTGTACTAACGATACCTCTGTAGAAAATCTAAAGGCTGCTATAAATGCAGGTCAAATTAGCTACGACCAGCTAGACAGAATAGATTTATAAATAGATATAAATAGATATATATAGATATATATAGATATAAGTAGATATATATAAATAAAATAAGCATCTAGATAAAGCCCATAATAAGAAAATGGCTATATAAAAAATGCTAAAAAATACTAGAGATAGGAGGTAAATATGAAAGATAATGAGAATGATAAAAAAAGTTTTAGAGAGATGACATTACTCGAATATATAAATAGCGAGCCAAGAGGTTTTTTTCTTCCAGATATGGCGGTCAACGGTTTGTATCTAATACACAAAAATGCCTATGACGTTTATAATAGCCCCAAACTCCAGCTTGAACTCGCTAAGGTAATGGATTCTACATTCACTGCCGATTTCACATACTCCCTCTGTGACGGAATACTCTTCTCTGAAGTCCTAGGTCAAAAGATTTTAAAATACGACAAAGATTTTCCATCTGTTCTTGAGCACAATATACTTGAAATGGAAGATTTAGAGAACCTTAAAATGCCGGATTTTGAAAAAAACACCAGGCTTAGAAATAATATAGAAACTCACAAACTAATATCAAAAAATATAGATAAGCCGATGTATACATCAATTCAAGGTCCATTTACATTGGCAGTACAGTTAGCAGGGGCTACTAATCTACTCGGCAAGTTGATCACAGATGTAGAATTTGTAGAAAAACTACTAAAATTTACTACTGATCTGATTAGAAAATTCGCCTTAAAGTTGCAAGAAGCCGGTGCTCAACTCATTTCCATAGCCGAGCCAGCAACAGTAACACTAAACAGAGAAAGATTTCAAAAATACGTCGTTGACAATTTGAACACCATTTATGATGAGATCCACGTTTGGAAGAGCCTACATATATGCGGGGACACAAGGGATTTTCTTGATTTAATGCTAAAATGTCATATAGATGCTATAAGCTTGGATCAAATTCTAGATTTTAATGAAATAATGCCTCAAATACCTGAGTCCATCGTCCTTATAGGAAACCTAGATCCGGTGGAGCTACTGGAAAATGAATCTCCTGAAACTATTAGAAGGCAAACACTTAAACTTCTCAAGGATATGAGGCCTTATAATAACTACCTCTGTGATTTTGGATGTGATTGCACAAATGACACTCCTGTAGAAAATCTACAGTCAGCTATAAGGGCAGGTCGTATAAGTTATGAAGAGCTTGATAAAATAAGTTTAGATGCATAGAAAGCAAATAAAGCAAATAAAAAAGTCACAATTTCGGTACCTTTTTGACACATACCTAATTGTGACTTTTTATATATTTAATTTCAAGTAAGGACTCTAATAATATTTTCTAAAGGATCTTATCGAAAAATTCCTTAGTCCTAGGGTTTTTAGGATTAGAAAATATTTCTTGGGGAGGAGCATCTTCTAATATAACTCCACCATCTACAAATAACACCCTATCTGCAACCTCTTTAGCAAATCCCATCTCATGAGTAACTATTGCCATAGTCATACCCTCTTTTGCCAGCTCTTTTATAACGTCTAGAACTTCATTTACCATCTCAGGGTCTAAAGCTGAAGTAGGCTCGTCAAACAGCATCATATCGGGTTCCATACATAGTGCTCTAGCAATTGCAATCCTCTGTTTTTGTCCACCTGAAAGCTGATTTGGATACGCGTCCTTCTTATCTAAAAGACCTACCCTCTCAAGCAGCTTAATGCCCTTTTCTTTAGCTTCCTCAGGGCTGAACTTCTTTAGCTTAATAGGAGCTAGAGTAATATTTTCTAAGATAGTCTTATGAGGAAATAGGTTGAAATTTTGGAATACCATACCTATATTTTCTCTTATCTTATCAATATTTTTCTTGTTTTCCATCAAGCTTTTTCCTTCAAAAATGACATCTCCAGAAGTAGGTTCCTCAAGTAGGTTCATACATCTTAAAACAGTTGATTTACCTGAACCACTTGGACCGATAATAACGACTATCTCGCCCTTTTTTATCTCTAAATCTATACCCTTTAGCACCTCTAAGTCTCCAAATGATTTTTTTAAATTAACTAATTTTATCATATTCTTCTCCTTATCCTTTACACATTTAATTTCTTCTCAAACCTACCTACTAATTTAGATAGAGTAAATGTGATCACAAAGTAAAGCAAGGCTGCAAATAAATACGGCTCTGTCGCAGAATACATATTGTTTTTAACCGTATTTGCCATTGACATGATATCCTTAATACCTATGAAGTACATAATAGAAGACTCTTTTACCAATGAAATAAACTCGTTAGCAAGTGCTGGTAATATATTCTTAATCGCCTGTGGTATGATTACATATCTCATAGTTGGCCAGTACCCAAGTCCCAAAGACCTACTCGCCTCAGTTTGTCCCTTATCGATACTCTGGATTCCACCCCTGATAATCTCAGCTACGTATGCTCCTGAATTTAGGAACATAACCATAGCACCACAAGTAAATGCCTCGCTCATATGAAATATATCCGGGTAGTGAAAGTCAAATACTTTAGGCAATACGAAATATGCTATCATAAGTTGTACGACTATTGGTGTATCCCTGATAACCTCAACATAAATCTGAGAAATAGCCCTCAATATCTTATGTTTTGATAATCTCATCAGAGCGAATAACAGCCCTACAATAAATCCTAATATTAACGCTATAAAAGATAAATATATAGTTACACCTATCCCCTTTAAAAATAGGGGATAATAGTGCACTAGTTTTCCAAATCTCATTTGTACCTCCTACTACTTAACTGCAATGGCAACCGCATCTTTTAGCATTTGGTCGATTTTTCCTTCGTCCTTAAGCTTTTTGATTACCGTATTCACTGAATCTACTAATTCTTTGTTATTTCCCTTTTGGAAAGCAGCTGCCATAGACTCATCTTTGTTAGAACCAAGGTCTATGTTCGCCATTACAATTCCAGTGTTCTTTCCTACGTTTATCATTCCTACAGTGTCATTTACAACTACCGCATCTACATTTTTATTCTTAAGCTCCATCATAAGCTCTGGAACTTGAGCTAGGGCAGTTACATTCTCTGCTTTTAAATTGTTCATTACGTAGTTCTCTTGTATAGAACCTTTTTGAACTCCAAGTTTTAATGCCTTAATTTCAGCTTCACTCTTGTATTTGTCCTTATCTTCCTCTCTAACTACAACGCCATTTTTACCATCGTAGTAGATATTTGAAAAGTCTACTGCTTCTTTTCTCTCCTCAGTAGGAGAAACTCCCGCTAAAACCATGTCTACCTTACCAGAAGAAAGTGCCGGAATTAATCCATCAAAGTCCATATCCTTAAATTCAACCTTTACTCCAAGTTCCTTTCCTATCTCGTTAGCTAACATTATATCGAAACCAACGATCTCGTCTTTACCATTTTGAACGCTGTGAAACTCAAAAGGCGCGTATTCAGCACTCGTACCTATTGTTAGAGTTCCTTTTTCTTTGATAGCTGCCATCTGATCTTTTTCAGCTTCCTTATTTCCACATCCTACTACACCTACAGCAAGTGCTGCAACCAATAATCCTGCTCCAATTTTCTTTAATAATTTCATAATATCCTCCCTTTTATGCCTAGACAAAAAAATCTCGATCCCATAAGGACCGAGAGACGAATTTCCGCGTTACCACTCTCGTTGATAGTATATAATAAAAAAGTCCCTTGACCCTAAGGCCAAGAGACGAAAATTCCGCGTTACCACTCTTATTGATATAACTATCCACTCAAACCCTTAAGGCGGGAAACCTACCAACATACTAAATTTCTGAAGGTAACCTCAAAAGCTCTCTTCATCATATACTTCAATGTCAGGCTCACACCAACCCCGACTCGCTGGGAAATTCATATAGATTACTCTCTTTATCTTCGGCTTATTATTTTGTTAAAAACTATTATACGTGTATAAATATACTTTGTCAACACTTTTTTTATTTTTTTTAGGATTTCTTTTATTCTTTTCTAGGTTTAATTTTATTTTTTTCTAGGATTTCTTGGATAAATATCGACTTATTAGTTTTGACACCAAGTTTTGACTTTGGACATAACATAACGAGATAATCCTTAGCTCTGGTCATCGAAACATAAAAAAGCCTTCTCTCTTCCTCAATATTTAATATCTTTTTCTCTTCTTCATCCTTACCAAGCCCCTCAATTGACTTTTTGTGAGGAATTATACCCTTAATACATCCGCTGATGTAGACATTTTTAAACTCAAGTCCCTTGGAGCTATGCATAGTAGTCAATGTAACACCAGAATTTGAGCTAAGCTTCTTTATTCCCTCTCCAGATTTTATTATCTCTATATGTTCCAAGAATTTTTTAACGCTTGTAAACCTCTCGCTAGCCTCTTCAAACTCATCCATAATCTCGGTATATGAAATAAAATTTCCTCCGTTTTGTGTCGATAGCTCCAGTAAATACCTATTGTAATCCATAGCTACCCTAATGTATTTTATAGCATCCTTAGGCGGCAAATTCCTCATGTATTTTACATCTTCAAGTAACTCCAAAATATTTTCAACCTGTGACTCATTTAGATCTCTACTCTCCAATAGCGATTTAATAAAGTTTTCGCTTCTCACTGCTTCATCTATAGTCGACTTAGAGATATATCTCATCGGTTTATTTATGACTTTTCTCCAGTCCTCGTTTGACGGAAGTGCCTGACTTAACCTTAGGTAAGTTATTAAATCATCGCAAATCCAATGATTGTAAAAAGTATTTACGCTATCTTTCAATATAAAATTGATTTTTTTATTGATAAAAGCATCTATATATGGTCTGATTTGAGAGTTAGTCCTGAAAATAACGGCAAAGTCATCTGTGTTTTCTCCAGACTTTATTTTGGATTCTATTTCATCTACGACAAAATCAGCTTCTTTTTCCATGGTTTCTGGATAGACGATCATCACCCTTCCCGGATCATCTCTATCAGCTGTAATCACCTTCTCGTTTCTGACCTTATTGTTTTTGATCAGCTTGTTTGAATTAGCTATTATCCTCCTTGCCGACCGGTAATTTATATCTAAAACTATCCTTTTCGCGCCTTTAAAGTGCTTGTCAAAATCAATTAAAAACTCAGGTCTTGACCCTCTAAAGGCGTAAATGCTTTGATCTTCATCGCCAACGACAAAAATATTTTTATGATCCTCAACCATTAGTTTTACTATATCAAACTGAACTTTATTTATATCCTGAAACTCATCTATCAATACATATCTAAAAACCGACTTAACTATCTCAAGTACGCTTGGGTTTTCAACTAAAAAATCATAAGTCATGGAAAGCATATCATCAAAGTCAAGCAGCCCATTCTCCATCTTATAGGCTTCGTACCCATTGAAAACACTTAAAAAATCCTTACCTAAGACCTCAGATTTAAAGCTGGCTGGATCTAACCTCTCATTTTTTACCGTTGATATTTCCGATATTATATCCATTACATCATCTTTGTCGATATTGTCATTTAAAAAAGGCCTCGCCAAGAAATATATTATATCTTTTTTCTTAAAATCATCAATCACATTTTTGATATTTACATTCGAATACCTCTTGAGTATTCTGAAAAAAATTGAGTGAAACGTACCGTAATTAACCTTGTCAAGCTGCCCACTATTATCTAAGGCACAAGTTCTAGACTTCATCTCAACAGACGAAGCCTTTGTAAAACTAATAGCTAGTATTCTCTTAGGAGGTATTGAATTATTTAGTACCATATTTGCTATCCTGTGGCTAATTACCCTCGTCTTACCAGATCCAGGACCGGCGACAACAACACAAGGCCCATCTATGTGCCTTACCGCTTCTATCTGACTTTTATTTAAATTCATGGCTACCTCCTCTTATTATATTATTGAGTTTCAGTTATCGACTCCATAAACTCTAAAACATCAGGAGCCTTGCTTTGATCAGTCAAAAGTGTTATCATATCCCCTTCTCTTAGCCTAGTCATCCCCTTTGGAATAATCTCTTTAGTATCCCGGTAAATTGCTACCAACAAAATTTCCTCTGGCCAAGAAATTTCCTTAACCATCTTATCTACACAATATGAATCTAAGTTGACGGAAAACTCCATAAGTGTCTTCTTGTCTTTTTCCGGAACATAAGAGCCGGGATTTTTCTTGATGGCATCTCTTAATAATGATTCGTAAACTGGTTCAACACCTATCATATCAGATACTATCAAGGCTATAAACACAACTAATGAAAGCGGCAACAACTGTTCAAAGGAACCCGTCATCTCAAAAATCAATATAATTCCCGTAATTGGCGCTTTTACAGTTGCGGCAAAATGTGCTGCCATAGCTAGAACTACGAAATTAACTAAATATACTTCTGGAATTCCAAGATACTTAACAAATACTACACCCAAGAAATTCCCTAATAAAGATCCTATTGCTAGTAGAGGGAAGAAAATTCCCCCAGGTACTCCAGATCCAAAACAAACAAGAGTAAATAGGTATTTTACTACAAAAAGACCTAGTATTATTATTGGAGCATAAATGTGCACCTTAACATCCATAATCGCATCATGACCACCACCAGAGAGCATTGGAAGATATATCCCAATGATTAAAGATGCCATAAAAGGTATTAATATCTTGAAATAGCTATCTACTTTCATATTTGAATATATTTTTTTTGATTTCATTATCCCGTTGTTAAACAGGTATCCGCTAACTCCTACCGCTAATCCTAAGATTGCATATGCCCAATAATATTTTAATGGCATTACAACAAGTCTATCAAATCCCAAAGATGGAACTATACCAAAAAAATTCTTAGTTACAAAATCCGCCGTTATTGCTGATACCATTGAGGAAATTAAAATAAGCGGGGAGAAGTTTTTATGTACTTCTTCAAGTGCAAACATAACTCCAGCAAGTGGAGCCCCGAATGCAGCTGCCAGACCAGCACTTGCACCAGCTGTTATCAAATATTTTTTCTCACTTTCAAGTCTCTTTTTCCTAGTATATACTGCCTCTCCAGCACAAGCCCCCATCTGAATTGAAGGGCCTTCCCTACCTACAGACATACCGACTGCAAGACATATGACGCCGCCTAAGAACTTAAGTATCAAAACTTTTATCCATGAGTAACTTAATTTTCTTCTGAGCACTCCCTCAACCTGAGGAATACCTGAGCCAGATATCATTGGTTCCGCTTTGGTCATCTTATTTACGATAAAAGCTAAAATCGCAAAACCTACAACTAATCCAAGAATAATCAGCGGTTTTGATTTAGCAATAAGAAAATAAACGAGAATATGCTCACCAAAAAAACTCGCCAAATACCTGTACAACACTATGACCACCGCGGCAAAAACACCGACAAGCAGTGAATCCAAAATCAGTTTGTACTTTAGCGAGCTCGCCCTATCTAGTATATTATAAACACTATCATCATTATTCAAACTACACACCCCATTCAAAAATCATATCTATGGGTAAACTCTAAATTCCTTTAAAATTACCACTATATCTATTATACATATGATTTTAAAACACTTCAATAATTTAGAGGCGATTATGTATTTAATTATAATTCAAGGAAAAAGTAAGCTAATTGTAGTATAATTATTTTGGTTTATTAATATTTTAAAAAGGAGGTACTGTAATGAAGGTAACAGTAGTAGGATGCGGTAATGGTGCATTTGCAGCAGCTGTCGACCTTACTTCAAAAGGTCATCAGGTAACGCTTTATGTAAACAAAATGAGAGAGCACCATTTTAAAGATATAATCGAAACAAAGATAATTCACGCATATGGTGTTGGTCCAAAAGGTCCAATAAAAATACACGATATAACCTGCGAAGAAAAATCTGCATTTAAAAATAAGGATCTAATAATTGTAACAGTGCCTTCGTATGCACACGAAAATATAGCTCTAGAGATGTCAAAATATATTGAAGATGGAGAAAAAATACTACTAGCTCCAGGTAGCACTGGAGGAGCCTTAGTTTTTTCAAAGATTTTTAAGGAAAATTCTAAATCCAAGTGTATAAAAATAGCTGAATTACACACGTTGCCATACACTGCTAGAAAACTTTCAACAGATGGCGTAAATATAACCCTTCTTATTGACTATATGATGTGTGGTGTTTTCCCTTCTATTTACAGCGAAGAGATGTTTGAAATAGTCAGCGAACTATACCCAAGCTCTCACTTAGTAGAAAATGTACTGGAATCTAGCTTAAACAACGGTAATCTAGCTTCACATCCCGCTCCTATGGTACTTAACGCCGGTAAAATTGAGTACTATGGAAAACATGCCCACTACAGAGAAGGAATCACTCCTTCCGTAGCAAATGTAATACAGATTGTAGATGACGAGAGAAAAAATGTATGTAGGGCTTTTGGATTTAAAGAACTCGATATAAAAGATAGGCTAGCACTTATGAAGTACTGCGAGAGAAAAGATAATTTATATGATTGCTATCAAACCAGTACGGAGGCATTTTTACCTATTGACGGTCCGCACGAACTCAATCACAGATATTTGATAGAAGATGCTCCATTTGCAATGGTTACAGTCAGCGAGCTCGGAAAGCTACTGGATATAGAAACAAAGGTTACCGATTCAGTAATTCATCTTGGGTCTGCCCTTATGGGAGAGGATTTTATGAAAACCGGCAGAACACTTGAAAAAATCGGACTCGAGGGTATGAGTTTAGATGAAATCAACCATTACCTAAAATATGGATACGAAAATTAAATAAATTAGCAGGCAGAGGTCAAATTTCTTTCCTTTTAAAAACCCCCCGTTGATTGGATGACTTCCAAATGTTGGACTAA
>JASBZE010000010.1 GCA_029983575.1 Peptostreptococcaceae bacterium | reverse complement strand
AAAATATGGTGCCATTATCGTATTCATCGAATACTTTAATTAATAACACCATTTCTTTATTAACGTTTACAAAAAATAGTACAGATACTAACTTATAACCTTACGATTCCTCCTAGTTTTCGCATCAATTCCATTAATTTGCAATCTTATTTGCTTTTTTTCTCACCTAGATTTCGCTATTTTACAATACTTCACAAAATTTAAGCTCAATACTTTGTATAAAAAAACTTTTTTCTCTCATTTCTATTATATAACAGCGGACCTATATGTCAATACTAAAAAAATCAGAAATTGACCTAAAAATATAGTCATTACTTTAAAAACATTTATATTTCAATGTTATTGTTTTTATCTATACAGAAAAAAAATTTATTAAATATTTCCATATGAAAACATCGATATTTTTGACTATAGAATATGAACCTATATATAGCAAATTTTTAGGAAATGTTTTTCACAGAGTATATATTTTATGATTATTTTTTGCAATCTGCGATTAATTGTATTGTTAAAAAACAAAATCGCGGAAAAATAAAACTTAAAAAAGTCAATTTCTCCGCGCATATCATTTCTACATCCTGTTAGGGGCCTTCATTCCTAGTAATGCCAACCCATTTTTTATAGTCTGTCTAACGCAATCAACTAAGGCAATTCTAGCTTTTTCAAGCTCCTTATCCTCGCCTATTATATGATTATTATGGTAGAACTTATTAAATGCCTGAGATAGATCCAATAAAAATCTAGTAATGTGATGTGACTCATTTTTACTGATTGCATTTAATATTACCTTATTGAAATTTTCAATAATGTTTAGCACTTCTATGCTGGATTCGTCTTGTAATAGTTCGTAGTTTATATCAGCAGTGGGCTCTATATCAGATTTTCTAAGCACTGCACAGGTTCTAGCATGTGTGTACTGAACATATGGTCCGGTTTCACCTTCATAGCTAAGAGTCTTTTCCCATGAGAATGTATAGTCTTTCATTCTACTGTTTGATAACTCTTGGAATACTACCGCTCCAATTCCGACCTCTTTTGCTATCTCGTCAATATCTCCAGCCTCTGGGTTTTTCTCCTCGATAATTTCCTTTGTTTTTTCTACAGCTTTGTTTAGTACGTCTTCTAAAAATACTACCCTTCCCCTTCTAGTAGATAGGGTTCCATCCTCAAGGGCTACCATGCCAAATTGCACGTGTATCATGTCCTTTGCCCATTCATAACCCATAAGCTCAATAACCTTCAACAATTGTTGGAAGTGAAGCTCCTGCTGAGCCCCAACTACATATATACTCTTGTAAAAATCATAAGTCTTTTTCCTATAGAACGCTGCAGCTAAATCTCTTGTTAGGTATAAGGTAGATCCATCTGTTTTAACTATTAGGGCAGGTGGAAGGTTAAACTTTTCCAAGTCTACTATCATAGCTCCCTTAGACTCAGTTAGCAAGTCCTTTTTCTCAAGTTCTTCAACCACTGCTGGCATCTTGTCAGAGTAAAAGCTCTCTCCGGCATATGAATCAAACTGTATATCGAGCATATCGTATACCCTTTCAAATTCCTTAAGGGACTCATCTCTAAACCATTGCCAAAGTTCTACAGCTTCCTCGTCGCCATTTTCTAGTTTCACAAACCACTCCCTCGCCTGATCTTCAAGTTCCGGCTTATCTTCTGCTACGTCGTGAAATTTGACGTATAACTTTAAAAGTTCTGGGATTGGATTTGCTTCAACTTCCTCTTTTTTGCCCCACAATTTAAACGCAACTATGAGTTTACCAAATTGAGTTCCATAATCCCCAAGATGGTTTATCCTTACTACATCATACCCCTGTGAGTCGTATAATTTGTACAGGCAGTTTCCAATAGCTGTAGTCCTTATATGTCCAATGTGAAATGGCTTGGCTATATTTGGGGAAGAAAACTCAACCAAAACTCTTTTTCCCTTTCCTATTTCACTTCTTCCATAATAGTCCTTTTCTTCTAATACCTTTTTGATTACACCTTTTGAAAGCTCAGAATTATCTATGAAGAAATTCACATAACCTCCCAAGTTTTTTACTTCGCTTATACCTGGAAGGATATCTATCTCTTTTGACAGTTCTTCTGCAATCAAGTTCGGCGCTTTTCTAAACACCTTAGCCAGTTTAAAACATGGAAAAGCATAATCTCCCATATCCTTGTTAGGTGGCACCTCTATCATCTGTTCTATTTCTTTTTGATCTATTTCCTTTATCGACTTGCTTAAACTTTCTGCCACTATCTGCTTAAAGTCTTTCATATATTCATCTCCTTTATTCGCCTTGACAAAAGCTGCTCTCATCACAGACGTCTATCCCGTTTTTTAATAGTAGTTCTGCCGTTACACCATTTCCCTGTCTTATAGTACCGCTAAAGCTACCATCATATATTATACCACAACCGCAAGATGGGCTCTTGGATTTTAATATTGCCATCTTTACTTTATTTAATATAGCTTCTTTTAAAATTTTTTGTGCTCCTAACACAAAGTTATCCGTTACATCAACTCCCGTTTTTGTAATGACCTTAGAGTTGCCTGCCAATACATCGTTTCCTGTACCATCTAGTATTTCACTAGGTTCTCTTGGAGTGCTCAATCCTCCCTCGATTTCTGGACAGACCTTGATGTATTCTTTGTCCTGTAAAAAACTTATTACGTCTTCGTTTCTATTATTTCCTCCAGAATACTTACAATCGCATCCTAATAGACATGCTGAAACCATGTACATATTATTGCCTTTCTATCAATATTGCTCATATTTTATATTATTTACAATACTGCTTAAAGCCATTTTAAATTTGACTTTTTTATAATATTACTTTTTCTTTACAATATCTAAATATTTACTTAAACCTTACAATGGTGACTCCTATACCACCTTCGCCGTATTCACCCGGTCTAAATGACTCAATATGTTTATTTTTCTTAAAAATTGGTTGTAGACCTGATTTTAATATTCCTGTTCCTACCCCATGAATTATAGTGACCTCTTCAAAACCAGCTAGAAGACAGTCGTCGATATATTTTTCAGTTTCCATTATTGCCTCTTCTAAATTCATTCCTCTTAAATCTAGTTTTCTTGAAACATTACCTGATTTTGACCTTATTACTTTTCTTGTCCTTCCAGTAACTGTCGATTTCTTATCATCTTCTATAATTTTCATAGCCTTATATGGCAGGGTCATCTTCATTACACCTATCTGTACTACTGCCTCTTTTTTATCGTCATCAGCACTTACAACTGTTCCGTCCTGGTTTAACGACATCACTCTTATATTATCTCCCTTATTTAAACTAGTTAAATTTGAAGTACTCTTTTTTGGGTCTACGATATTTTTTACGACTGGCCTTATATTTCCCATTTTAGAGGTTATCTCGTTTCTAAGTTGTTCTATTTCTCTATTTTTTTCCTTAGAAGCCCTCTTTCTTTCTAGCTTTCTAATTTTTTTGATTATATCGTCAAGCTCTTCTTTAGTCTGGCGAGTCAGAGAAAATGCCTCATCCCTAGCTTTATTCATCATCTTTTCTCTGCTCTCAGTAAACTTATTTAATTTTTCGTCGTACTCTCTTTTTATTCTTTCAGCCTCAAGTTTTATCCTCTTGGCCTCATCTCTATCTTCTTGTGCTTTTATTCTGTTTTCTTCAATTCCTTGTATTATATCTTCGACCTTGATCTCGTCTGAATTTATATTATCCTTAGCTCCTTGTATTATTTCTTCTGGCAGTCCAAGTTTTTTTGAAATCTCAAATGCATTTGACTTACCCGGTACTCCTATCAAAAGTTTATATGTAGGACTCAAAGTCTCTACATCAAACTCAACAGCCGCATTTTCTATTCCACTTTGAGTAATAGCGTAATTTTTTAACTCGCTGTAATGAGTAGTTGCTATACATAAAGCTCCTACAGACTTAATCCTCTCTAGTATTGAAACTGCCAAAGCTGCTCCCTCTATCGGGTCAGTACCTGCTCCTAGCTCATCGAATATAACTATCGAATCCTTTGAAACATTATTTATTATATCGACTATTCTAGTCATATGGGATGAAAAAGTAGACAAACTCTGTTCAATGCTTTGTTCATCTCCAATATCTGCAAAAATATTATCAAAAACACACATACTAGTCCCATAATCGGCGGGTATATTTAGACCTGATTGAGTCATCATACAAAATAATCCGACCATTTTAATCGTTACAGTCTTACCTCCCGTATTTGGACCTGTTATTACCAAGGTATTAAAATTCTCCCCTATGTAGACGGTATTTTTAACCACTGATTCCTTAGGTATCATTGGGTGTCTGCCACCTACTATACGAATCTGTTTATTCTTGTTTAACTTAGGAGTTACTCCCTTCATTTTTATAGAGAGTTTTCCCTTTGCAAATATAAAATCAAGTTTAGAAAGCACATCTATGTTGGAAATTATTTCCCTACTTACCTCTCCGACCCTTTGAGATAGTTCTTCTAATATTCTTTCTATCTCCTCTTGTTCGTCAAGCCTTAGCTTTCTGAGTTCATTATTCATCTCAACAACGCTCATTGGCTCGATAAACAGGGTCGCTCCTGAGGAACTCTGATCATGAACTATACCTTTTATAACTGACCTGTATTCTGATTTTACAGGAATTACAAACCTGTCTCCTCTAATTGATATCAGCGAATCCTGTAGATACTTCTGGTATGAAGAAGAAGTAATTATCTGGTTTAATTTAGATCTAATACTTTGGTTTTTATTTACTATCTTTCTCCTTATATTTCTCAGTTCCAATGAAGCACTGTCAGCTATCTCATTTTCACCTATTATCGCGTTTAATATATCCTCTTCAATATCTCTGTGGGTAAATATCCATCCTGCTAGCGATGTTATTATCGGAGTTGGGTCTTCCTCAACATCATCAGGTTTTCCGAGGTTATTTTTTATTATTCTAGCAGATCTCATCATGTGACCTATTCTGAGCAATTGAATAGTGTCAAGAGATGAACCCTTATCTGCCCTCTTTACATAATCTCCCACATCGTAAATTCCATCTAAATAGACTGTCTTTTTAAACAGTATGGATTCAGCTTCCATCGTTTCTGCCAAATATGTCTCAACCTCATCATATGATGAAGAAGGTGATATATTTCTCGCCAACTCTTTTCCAGGCTTACTCACTGCACAGTCGACTAGCCAATCCACTACTTTATTAAATTCGAGAGCCATTATAGATTTGTTGTCCAAACACTACACCTCCGATTATCTTTTTACAAAGAATGCAAAGATACCCGGTCCTCCGTGAGTTCCAATTCCAGCTCCAATCTTAATATATTTAACGTCGTCCGGTTTGAACTCCTCAACCACTTTTTCCTCTACTTTTTTGGCTTCTTCCAATCCATCACTAAGACCTACGTAGAGTGTCTTTCCTTGCATCGTATCTCCAATTTCCTCTTTTAGAAATCCTATCATCTTAGAAGCTAGATTTTTTCTACCTCTAGCATGTCCTATCTGACTTACTGTTCCAATATCATTCATATACAAAATAGGCTTTATATTTAGCATATTTCCTAGGGCCGCTTTTGTAGAAGATATTCTTCCTCCCTTTTTTAGATATTCCAAAGTATCTACGGAGAATACAATATATGAATAATTCCCTTTTACCTTTTCGATATCTTCTACTATTTCATCTAGACTAGCTCCATTTTCTCTCATCTCACAGGCTTTAAGTAACAATAGACCCACTCCATAACTTAATTGCATTGAATCTATTATCTTTAGTCCGCTTACGTCATAACCTTCATCTTCAAGATACTGTTTCGCAAGTGAAGCACTCTGATAAGTACCTGTAGCAGCGCTTGAAGCACAAATATAAAGTATCTGTCTTCCCTGGTCTAGGTATTTTTTAAATATATCTTTAAATTCTGAGAAACTCACCTGAGAAGTGGTAGGGTAGACATTTTCTTCCCTCAATCTCTTATAAAACTCATCTATGCTTAATTCAAGCCTCTCTTTGTATTCAACCCCATCGATCACAATAGTTATATATACCATGTCGATGTCATATTTTTTTAAATCCTCATCTGTCAAGTCCGAAAGACTGTCACAAATAATTTTAATGTCGCTCATAGTTCCCTCCCTTTGTTTTTTGACGTCTATGTTAATTTTATTATTAATTTATGTTAATTTATGTTAATTTATTTTAATTTTATTATTACATTTATTATCTTAATCCTTCAAATCCATGTTGTCTTAAAGCTTCATAAGCTACGACTGCAACAGAATTTGACAAATTCAAAGACCTAGCCTTTTCTATGTCTCTCATTGGAATTCTAATACATCTATCCCTATCCATATCTAGCACATATTCAGGAAGACCTGCAGTTTCTTTGCCAAATAATATAAAACAGCCGTCTTCGTACTCAACTTCGGCATGATCTTTCTTTCCCTTGGTTGTGGCAAAGAAAAAATTAGCTCCCTTATTTATTTCAAAAAATTCATCTAGGCTGTCATACATTTTTACATCAGTCAAATCGTGGTAATCAAGACCAGCCCTCTTTAACTTCTTACTTGTCAACTGAAAGCCAAACGGTCTGACCATATGAAGCCTAGCCCCCGTATTGGCACAAGTCCTTATTATGTTTCCTGTATTTTGTGGAATCTCCGGCTCCACTAGCACAATATTTAACTCCATACTACCTCGTCTCCTTATAGTAATCACATCTTCTTTTTATTTCGCATTCTTGGCAAAGTGGATTTCTAGCTTTACATGTCCTTCTTCCATGAAATATAAGAAGATGGTGGGTTTTTGACCAACGCCTCTTTGGAATGGTGTCCATCAGAGCGAACTCTGTCTTTTCAGGAGTTTTTTCATCCACTAAACCTATTCTGTTTGCAACTCTAAAAACGTGAGTATCTACGGCTATTGCAGGAACATCAAAAGCATTGCTTAAAACTACATCGGCCGTTTTTCTCCCCACACCGGGAAGTTTCAGAAGCTCTTCCATAGTAGAGGGAACTTTGCCCGAATGCTCATTGACAATAGCTTTTGAAGCCTTTTTTATATTTTTTGCCTTGGCCTTATACAGACCACAGGTTTTTATCTCTCTTTCTATTGTCTCTATCGGCAGCTCGTTAAAATCTTCAGCCGTATTATATCTCTTAAACATATCAGCCGTCACCATATTGACCCTTACGTCAGTGCACTGTGCCGAAAGAATTGTCGCAATCAATAGCTCAAAAGGTGTAGTATAGTCTAACTCGCATCTAGCGTCCGGATACATTTTTTCCAGACTATCCAAAATGGATCTAACCTGGTACTTTGATTTCATTAACTATCACCTTCCATCATTACCATTATATATTATTTTTAGATTTCTTTGTAATATTTTTTTACCTCTCCATGAAAAAGCCCTATCTCCATATTTTAGCTTGAACTTTTTGTTGGATAGTTCCTCGATATCTTCTTTTCCTATGTATGATAGTATATCTTCCTTAAAATATTCATACGCCACCTCGTCAATGTCTCTATTGTGAGGACATACTCTCTGACAGACGTCACATCCAAAAGCGGATTTTCCTCTTGATACGATTTTTTCTTCCTCATCAGTGAGTTCCTTTTTCTGAGTTAAATAAGATACGCATTTTCTAGAATCAAATTCGTAGTTTTTTCCAATTGCCCCGCCCGGGCAGTTTTCCATGCATTTCATACACATTAGGCAAGTTTTTTTTAGTGGCTCATCATACTCTAATTCTAAATTTGTTATAAGTCCTCCGATAAAAAAATATGAGCCATACCTATCATTAATAAGTGTGTTGTTGATACCGTAATATCCTAGTCCAGCCTTGTAAGCGAGATATCTATCACATATATTTGAGGTATCTGCAAACTTTTTGAATTTAAGCTCTTTGGAGTCCTCTTTTAATATATTCATTAACTCTAAAATGAACTTATCTAAAAATTCGTCTATAATAATGTGATAGTCTTTCATCCTACAGTATATGGAAAGGTTAGAGCGTTTTTTTTCTACTTCTCCGCTATAATACGGAAAAGCGAAGACTATCACAGACTTCGCTCCTTCCAAAAGATGAGAAGGATCAGATCTTAGTACCAAGTCACCACTTTCAAACTCAGTAAAACCGAAGTTATCGCTTCTCTTCTTTAGTAGTTTATATAAGTTTTCGTCAAAAAAAGGGTCGGTAATACCCAGGGTGCTAAGACCCAGGTCCAAAGAAATTCTCTTGACTTTTTTTGAACTAATCTTTGATTTCATACCTATCTATCCCTTTTCTACAAAAAATTACCTATCAGTCGACGATTTTGCTTCCTCCTATAAATTCCCTGAGTATTGAAACAGGGGATATTATAGACGTATCTTCAATGGTAACAAAGTACTGAAGCAACTTATTTAATCTTCTAGCCTCAACATATTCAGGCTCGTCCTCTCCAATATCGTCAAGAAGTGGTTTTGCGTATTTTTTTAAAATTGAAATCTCGTACATACAAGATGAATTAAATATCTCATCAGCTTCTTCCTGATATGGAAATATGTTGATATCCTCTCCTCTTCTTACAGATTCCCACCTATTTATGGTTTCCCTAGCATCATAACCCCTAAACTTGAAGTCCCTTACCATCCTCCTTAGTAGTCTGAGATCTGTGGTAGGGATTCTGTTGTGATCGTCTAAGTTTATCTGAGTTATTACACTTAAGTATATTTTGAACTTTAACTCGTCTTTTATATTATATGTAAGTTTTGGATTTAATCCGTGTATCCCCTCGATAATAACTATTTCATTATCTTTTAGGCTTAATTTCTTTCCGGTCAACTCTCTTTTACCAGTATAGAAATTGAATCTGATTTCATCTATTTCCTTGCCCGACAACAGGTCATCTAAATCTGAATTTAACTTTTCTAAGTCGATTATTTCAAGTGATTCAAAATCCATCATCCCATTTTCATCTCTAGGGGTATTTTCCCTATCTATAAAATAATCATCTGTTGAAAGTGCTATGGAATCAACTCCAAATACTCTTAAGTTGATTCTTAACCTATGTGCAAAACTGGTTTTCCCTGATGAAGACGGAGCGGCTATCTGTACTATTCGAGATTTTTCTTCGCTTATTCTCTTTGCTATTCTTGAGAGTTCATTAGACTGATAGGCCTCAACTGTGAGGATCATATCGTCAATTTCCCCTCTCTCTATCGCCCTGTTTAAATCAAGTACATTTCTAATTCCCTGCTCTGTCGTCCATCTCTCGGTATCATTATATATTTTTGATAGTTTATACTGAGGTTTAAATTCTCCTATCTTTCCCTTGATTCCTTTTTTAGGTCCGATAAGCACTACGCCCTCATTAAACTTTTTAAGGTCAAAATCCCTTAGTTTGCCGGTAGAATCAACCATAAATCCATAAAAATAATCTATGTATCCACAGCAATTGTATATCCTGGTCATCTCATCGTGTCTATAGTCAAGAAGATCAGCTTTTTCAAATCTCCTGACCTTTCTAAACTCTTTCTGAGCTAGTTTTGTAGGCATATCTACTGGATATATCTCATGATTCGCATCTATTATCTCACTCATGCGTTTTTTTATCTTATTAACTACTTCATCGGTTACTTCTACCCTCTGTTCAAATGTACAGTATATGCCACCTGATATTGAGTGTTCTATAAATACCCTAGCTCCATCAAGTGCATCTCTACAAGCTATCACAAAAACAAAGCTAAGTCCTCTCATGTACACCCTCATTCCATCGAGGGTTGTTGTGTCCAGTAGTTTTATATCTAGCTCATCACCCTTTGAGTAATCCTTGATACTTATTCTATCGCTCAACTCATGAAACTTATTTTTAAATATTGCGGATGTTAATACTCCTTCGTATAGGTCGCTAAAGGCATCAGCTATATCAGTTAGCTTAATTGTCTTAGTTTCAAAATCACCCTTGACAACCCTAGTCTCATTTCCGTCAGAAACCTTGATATCCACTCTCCTGTCTTCAAGTCTTCTACTCATCCTATCAACTCCAATCCAGGCATCTGCCTATGATTTTCCTAATTTACCTTACCCATAGATGATACTGGAAGTACCCTAAATAGCAGTTTTCCTATAAGCTGGGATTTATCTACTAGCCCAACCTCAGGAAATCTAGAGTCCATTGAATTCATCCTATTGTCTCCCATTACAAACATCTTGTTTTTTGGAATTACCATATCTACACTACCCTCCGTAACATTTCCTGGAGAAACGTAAGGCTCGTCTATTACAGCTTCATTTACGATTACCTTCCCATCTTTTATTACTAGATGGTCGCCCTCAAGAGCAATTACCCTCTTTACTAAATCCTTGGTCCTGCTGTCGTCTCTTAGAATAGTGTCGAAAATTTTTCTATACAATTTCTTTGGTTGGTCACTAGCTCCCTCTACAGGTAGATTTGTATCGAAAACTATTATATTTCCTCTATCAACTCCTGTATATCTGGACACACAGTTTAATAATAGATAGTCCTTGTCATGCAAGGTCGAATACATCGATTCGCCGCTCACAGTCGTCGGTCTGATAAATTGCACTATAATCGACGCTAAAACAACGGCCGACAAAACTACCTTAATTACTTCAATCACTTCACCTATAAATCCCTTTTTCTTCACATTCACACCTCTATCTATTTCCATTCTGTGCCTACGCCTGCTTCAACCGCTTTTTCGTATATCCATTTAGCAGTCACAATGTCTTGGGCACTCACACCCACTGACTTAAACACGATGATTTCATCGTCACTTTCTCTACCTTTAATATTTCCAAGAATTAAATCTCCTATATCTCCTGTGAAATCTTCATCCTTTAATATTCCCTTCTCATATGGGTTTATTATATCTCCTGACTCAGAAAGCACAGCGTCTTTTGAATCGAAATATATCTTATCTGTCTTTTCAAATATCTTATCGTCTATTTCGTCCATTTCCTTTGTATATGACCCTATTCCAGATATTAAAGCACCTTTTGATACTTTTGACGCATCAAAGGTAGGTACTTTTGAAGTTGTAGCTAATACGATAATATCAGCATTTTCTACTGCTTCATCAGAGTCTGAAGCTGCAACTATCTTAACGCCCTTATCCTGAAATTTTTCAGCCATATCCTTGGCAAACTTTTCTCTTTTTTCTTTTTTTCTGCTGTACACATAAACCTCTTCTAAATCTCTAGCAGTTAAGATTGCTTCTAACTGTGCCTCTCCTTGACCTCCAGTTCCGATTAGGCAGGCTTTTTTACAATCTTTTTTTGCAAGCAAATCAATAGCTGCCCCAGAAGCAGCACCAGTTCTAACAGCTGTTATATATGTACCATCCATAATTGATACGACCTCTCCAGTTTCTCCACTAACTAAAAATACAGTTCCAGTAGCTGTTGGTAGACCCTTATCGACATTGTTTGGAAATATCGAAACAACCTTTAACCCCGCAACATCGAGGGCGTCTATAAACCCTGGCATAAAAAGAATATCTCCCTCTGCTTTTTTTGCCCTAAAAACATTTCTAAGAGGAGTCTCTGTTTCGCCTGAGCTCAGCATCTTATATGCTTCCTTATCAGCTTCAATCGCATCTTTCATTGTAAATACCTTTTGTATATCATCTTTATTTAGTAATAGCATAACTCTTCCTCCATTTAATATTTAATAAATTAAATTTCATCATACTTATTCATATTAATAATTATAACACAAAAAGGGTCGCTAGTTTAATACGATATCTAGCGACCCATGTCATTTTTATTATAATTATCTAATTAAAAGTCTGTAGATTCAGTTACCGCTGTAGCGAGTCCATTTACCGCCCTATTGACTAAAGCGTACTGTAACTCATGTTCCTTTTCTGTCTCCAATGAAGCGTCCCCAACAGGATAAGGGATGGCAACAGCCGGTACTATTCTATTAGCTCCAACAGATCTTGATATAGGAGTTATTGTAGCCATGTGTATAATAGGTATGCCAAATCTTTCTATTTCTTTTACTATCGTTGCCCCGCAACGTGTACAAGTACCTCACGTAGAAGTTAATATAACCCCATCAACTTTGGCGTCTGAAAGCTCTTGACCTATTTCCTGGCCGAATTTAATTGCATTTCCAACTGCTGTACCAGTTCCAGTAGTAGTGTAGAAATATTTGTATACATTTCCTATAACCCCATCTTTTTCTAATTTTTTTAGATCTCTTAGTGGGGCTACCCTATCTGGATCCTCATTTGCATAGACAGGATCGTATCCTCCGTGTATTGTCACATACTTGCCTTTTAGCTCATCAATACCACTTATATCATATTTGCCCCATTTTTGAGCTGAAGCTGATTGGATTCTGTCTGGATTACCCTCTGGAACAATTCCACCGGTAGTAACTAAGGCAATTGTTGCTTTTGAGAGGTCTTTAATAGGTTCAGCTGGATCTACCTTGTCAAAAACGGGCATTGGAAGCTCTGTTTCAAACTCCTCTCCCTTTAATCTCTTAAGCAGCATTTCAACTGCCCTTTCTGATCCAAGCTTATCACTTAAAACAGTAAGCCTTTTTCCTTGTGCGAAGTATCCGTCCACAGCAGGTTTTACAACCTCGCCATTTAAAATTTTTACAGCTATACTTGCCATCTTAGGTAGGGCTTTTCTCATGTCACCAGCGTTATTTTTTGTTGGAACTACATAAGAAACCGCCTTTGCTACTTCAAGTCCCGGGTTTTCTTCATACATACCTGTAATAACTGGTATATCGTAGTTTTCAGAAACGAACTTAGCTACATTAGCACAAGCCATTCCATATCTTCCTGCGTTAAAAGCTGGACCAGCAACTACTAGATCTGGCTTAACTTCATCTAGAACATCCTTTAAGAATTCAAGTGATTTATCCAAATTTTCGTTGAAGTAATTGTCTCCACATATAAGAGTTCCTACTACTTCGCCAACGCTATTTATATCTTTGTCAAATCCAAGGGCTGGACCAATTTTTCCTTCTTTGTATTCTGGTGCTATGTGAGCTTGGTCTTCACCACCAATTTGACCAAAGAACTGGTTTACATAATATAAAACTTTTTTGCTCATGGTCTTCCTCCTTAGTATAATTCTACTGTTGCATTGTGATATCCGATTTCTGAAGTCGCTCCGATGATTGCATTGAGCTCGCAAGATAGTTTGCCAGTATTCTCATCATAAGCTCCTGCCCAACCACCTGCTATATTTTCCACTGCAAATGGATCTCCCAATATTTTGTCCGCTTTATCTAGGTGAACTAGATGTGACACGTTACCAGTAGAAACCACTGCAACTGCTTCTTCAGCTGTATCTGTAAGCGGTTGACTCATTCCATCCCATCCTGAACACTCATCTGTGATCAAAACAGTCTTAATTCCTTGTTTTTCAAGTCTAGAACAAATCATAACCAAGTCTGAATCTGGATTTCCGTAACCCTCTTCCGATACTATTACGCCATCTGCTCCTAGAAGCTTACAAAGTTTTGCAGTGTAATCACAAGCTCTCAACTTTCCGGCAAGTGTTGTCATCTCAGGCGTCAAGCAAACTCCCAAGAAATTTATCTCCTTACCGTGAAGTTTATATAAATCCCTAATAACATTGTTGTTTTGATGTTGATAAGTCGTTATCTTATCACAAGCGGCAACACAGTTACCACTGATTACTGCATTATCTAACTCTTCATTTGGATGAATGAGCGTAGGAAGTATATGGCCTGAATTAACGCCATAAATATATCCGTCGTGAAGTAAACCTTGAGAAATTAGCATCTCAACGTAAACAACCTTTGGCAGATCCGGATATTTTTTACTTTCAACAGCGTTATCTTCCATTTCATACACGTCGAACTCATCTATTTTTGCATCTCTTCCTGCCTCACCTACTATTTCAGAAGCCTTAAGTCCCGCTAACCTGACAGCTTCTTCGTGCTCATGTGGATGAAGTGAGTCATCGACCTTGATATCTACGACTATATTTAGCGTTTTAGAAAATGGAGTCCACTTAGCTCCTTCTCCCCACATGTCTATGATGCCTTCTTGGAAGCCGACGATATCTCCAATTGTAACTATTGCAACCCCATCAAGCCTTGCCACCTTACCATTTCCAGCTTGAGTCACATCAGTTGTAACTCCTGGAAAACCAGCACCGTCACCTTCGAGTTTAACCCTAGGTTCGATGACATCTTTAACAGGTATAATCCTAGTTTTGTCGCCTGGCTTAGCAATATCTACATCTACCTCTTTGATTCCGGGTATTTGCATAATACCTTCGATTACCTCAGACTTGTTGATGTAAAGGGTAGAGCCATCCACCTTTGTTACACCACCAAACTCAAGGTCTTTTACTATTACCTTTCCTAACTCGAGTTTCAAATAACTCACCTCCAAAAATATTTCAACCAATGGCCCAATAAAATTCAACCAATAGGTCTATTAAAAAGTGATATACACTTAAGAGCCCAAAATATAGGCTCTGATAAACTTACTTAAACATCCTAGCCTCGTCTAAAGCAGATTTCAACAACTCAATATCTATAAACTCATAATCATCCTTATTTCTAAAGTCGATATTCCTGTTTTCCATTGTCGCCTTGTATTTATCAATACTAGACTCAATAACTTCCATAGAAAGAATATCTGCATCATATTTTTCATCAGAAAGTAAAATCGACCTGACTGGTGAAAACATAATCCTAATGCTCGCTCCTAGTGGATGGGATATAAGCTTATGTCCCATGTGAATTAAGTCTCTAACTTTAACAAGCACATCTAAAAAGTTTCCATCTACAAAAACGTAATCAATAACATCAGAAAAATCTTTTTCACTTTCTATTAATGAATTATTATTTGTCACAACTATATATTTCATGCAATAACCACCTTTTTATAGAAATAATTTTAAGTTGTTTGATAATTTAAAATTACTTATTAATTCTATTATATTAGTAACTCAACTATATTTCAAGGTCAAAATATAGATTTCTTCAATACATTATTCGATTTTTGTCAATAAAATAACGTAATTAACCATATAATCAAATTATTAATATAACTTCATTTCATTTATAAATATGAAATTTTTCGTTTTATTATAAATTTTTATTTTATTTTGCAGACTTGTTGTCATAAGTGATATAATTTACTTAAATGCACAATTAATTCGAAGATTATTTATTAGGGTTTCAACTCTAGATTCACATAAAACAATGTACCAATTACATATTATTTGAAGGGAGGATTTTATGAAGGATTTTAAACTTGCTATTTGTCAAAATATAGCTACTGAAGACAAGGAAAAAAATGTAGAGCATGCACTGGAAATGGTAGCAGAAGCTGCTCAAAATGGTGCTGAGGTTGTGGTTTTGGGGGAAATGTTCAACTGCCCATATCACAATAAGTTCTTCGTCGAATTTGCTGAGGAATGCCCCGGGCCAACAACAAAAAAACTTGCTGAGGCAGCAAAAGAACACGGAATTATATTAATAGGAGGCTCAATACCTGAAAGAGATGGAGATAAATTATACAATACCTCTTTCACTTTTGACTCAGACGGAAAGCTACTCGGAAAGCACAGAAAAATTCATCTTTTTGATATAGACATTGATGGTGGGGTTAGCTTTAAGGAGTCAGACACATTTTCTCCTGGAGAAAAATGTACTGTCTTCGATACGAAATTCGGCAAATTTGGCGTCTTGATTTGTTTCGATATCAGATTCCCTGAGATATTTAGTAAAACAGCAAAAATGGGAGCCGAAATGATATTTTTACCTGCGGCATTTAACAAGTCTACCGGTCCAGATCACTGGGAAATTTCCAATAGGATGAGAGCACTGGATAATCAGATCTTCGTATGTGGTGCTGCACCGGCTCGTAATGTTGGCTCTAGCTATGAATCATATGCAAACTCAAGGGTTTGCGATCCATGGGGAAATGTCATAGCAAAGGGCGATGAAAGTGAAATGATAGTTTACTGCGATATACATGGAGATGAAATAGAAAAAATAAGAAGGCAGCTTCCTCTTCTTAAAAACAGGAGGCCTGAACTCTATTAGAAGGTAAATTCAAAATAGACGTAAAAAAACGACCTGTGTAAAAACACGATGGTCGTTTTTTGTAAGTAGATTTGCTATTACAGTTTTGAGTAAAACTCGACAACAAGTGCGTCGTTGATTTCGATAGGCACTTCTTCTCTTTCAGGAAGTCTAGATAGAACTCCTGAGAACTTGTCTTCAGACTTAGTTAGGTAAGGTAGTTCACTTAGTGCACTAGCTTCAACATTAGCCTTGAAAAGTTCATTTTGTCTAGCTTTTTCTCTTAATGTGATTTCATCTCCAACCTTAACTATGATTGATGGGATGTTAACTTTCTTTCCGTTTAGTAAAACGTGGTTATGTACAACCATTTGTCTAGCTTGTCTTATGCTTGAAGCAAATCCAAGTCTGTAAACTAGGTTGTCAAGTCTACACTCTAGAGTTCTGATTATAGCTGTACCAGTAGTATCCTTAGATTTCATAGCCTTTTTAACTAGAATTCTCATTTGTTTTTCAGAAACTCCATAGTATGCTCTCAATCTTTGCTTCTCTAGTAACTGTGTACCATATGGTGAAAGTTTCTTATCACTTCTTGCAGTACCTCTAGCAGCTCTGTTCATAGCCTTTGGGTGACCGCAAACATTTAGTCCTAATCTTCTACATAATTTAAATTTTGGTCCTCTTGTAATTGATGACATTCTCTTTACCTCACTTTAATTTTTATCATTTGCCGCGATAAAATTAAGCCTTAGTACATTTTATAATAAAAAGCGATTTTTGTCTAGTATTAATTCTGTTTTTTTATTTTTTCTTTGCCAACTCCATAATCTCTGGATATTTTTTCATAATATAGTCGTAATTCTCCGGTTTATGAGGAAGCAAGCAATTTGTACAGTCCTTTACTCCATTTTCCATGTACTTAAAATTTCCTCCACAGTTTTCCCCTAGAGCATATAATGGACAGTAACAGAAAAGACAATTGAAATTATCTGGGTCACTAGTCTTATGGCATGGAAAAAACTCACACTTTCTGTGATTAAAAAATTTATAGTTTTCGCTCATCTTACCTCCTATTTAAATTCCCTTCTAAAACGCATGTACAATATGATAAAAAACAAACTCATCAAGGTTATAAGTCCTAATATCATATATGCCCCATGCATAAAAAATTCCTCTGGCAAAATATTTATTACTGGATCTGAAACCGGATCAAATATCCAGTAGTCATTTCTAAAAAATATCCTGTGAAATATTTCAAAGCTCCCAGAAAAATTTAGGCTAAACGGCAAAAAGAGGATTATAGGTATAAATATCAACCACAAGCCTATATATCTAAAGACGTTATACTCCTTTAAACTTAAAGCCCCTATAACTCCAACTATTGACAGTAGCCCCAGACCTAGACACAGGTACATTAAAAATTGAATCAGCCTTCTCACATCTATGAAGTGAGCTTTTCCTTCGTTTGAGTACCTTAGACTGGGCAAATCAAATTCCGTCTTTTTATGGCTAGTCGTATAATCGATTATGTAGTTGTAGTTTTCCTTAATTGTACTTACTTCAAGTCCACTTGTTTTTGGTATATCCAAATTATGAATTTCGAAATAATAAAGTGGCTTAAAAGAGTATACAGAGAGTATGATTGAAAGAATAATAAAAGGAGCGATCGCCCTTCTACCAATTCTGTACATCCTATTTGACAGTCTATTTACCATAAATATAGTTTACCTTCTTCTTTCCGTATATTTTACCTTGTATCTTAATATATTTTTCATTATATCTCAAATTTACCATATTAAGGGCTGACCCATATGGATCAGCCCCATGATATTATTGTTGAGCTGGTTGTTGAGGTTGTTGCCCTTGTGGTTGAACTTGTCTTTGAGGTTGTTGCTGTCTTTGCACTCCTCCTTGACCTCCTTGACCACCTTGTGCACCTTGAGTTCCTCTTAAACCTTGAGTACCTTGTTGATTTTGTTGAGTCCTTGGCCTTACCTGTATTGGAGCAGGTACATAGCTTGATCTCTCCGGTCCAGTTCCCTCGATAAATGCCGCGTTAGATCCCCAACCTGACCTACCGCCATCATCAGGATTTATTCTAGTAAAGTAAACATTAGAAGGCTTAGTTAATTCTTTTGCCTCTAAGTTTTCGTGGATTAAAGCCATGGCTTTTTGCCATACAACTGAGGCGATCTCTCCACCTCCACCTTCAAAAGTCCTTCTAGGAACGACTTTTCCATTTTCATCAACAACTCCTTGATCGTCTGCAACATAAGTAGCTCCGACATAATAAGGTGTAAATCCAACGAACCAAGTATCCTTATATGAGTTTGTTGAACCTGTCTTTCCATATGTCGGCATACCACCAGGAAGAGCTGCCCTCTTACCTATACCTTCAGTTACAACGGCCTTAAGCATATCTGAAACTACAAATGCAACTCCTGGATCTACAACCTTATGAGTTTCAGGTGTATTTTTTACTACTAGCTGACCATCAAAAGTAGTTATTGTCGTGATTATATGTGGTTCTACATAAACTCCTCCGTTTGCCAGAGTTCCATAAGCAGAAGCCATTTCTAAAGGTGAGATTCCCTTGTCAAGACCTCCTAGAACTAGAGGACCAAATCCCCTGTCTCCGTCAACGTTAGAGCTCTTAGGTATGCTTAGAGATGAAACACCGAAATTTTTCAAGTAGTCAATCATGATATCACAACAGTCTATATAATTATCTCCTAATAGCTCTGCTGTTTTAGCTGCTACCGTATTTGATGAAAGTGCCAATGCCTTTCTCATACTCATAGATCCCTGACCCTTTGTAGTAGTCGATGGGTTCCATGCTCTTGTTTCTGGGAATCTATATCCTCCCCTAACATCACTAAACACAGTTGACTGCGTAAGTTTCATAGTGTCTATAGCCGGAGTGTACACACTAAGCGGTTTAATTGTAGAACCTGGCTGTAATGGTAGTGTTGCCCTATTCAGAGTCTTTCTTCCAACTATATTTCTACCACCGATAATACCCTTTATACCTCCGTTTTTATAATCGAGGATAACCATGGCTGATTGAGGTTGAATTACCCCATTTGGACCAATCTTATTATTAGGGAAGTTATCGTTGTTATTATATACTTTTTCTAGATTTTCTTGTATTTTCGGATCTATAGTCGTATTTATTACAAGTCCACCGCTGTAGAATAGGTATTTTGCCTCTTCATCGGTATTTCCTTGCTCCTTAAGTGCCTTGAGAGCAGCGTATTCTACCATACTTTCAACAGATGAAGCAACGTCGTCTTCCTCTTCAGGAAGTTTTATGTTAATCTGTTCATTGTATGCTTCAGTATACTCTTTTTCTGATATCATCTTTAGCTCTTTCATCTTAGCTAAAACTGTTCTCTGTCTCTGTATCGCCTCAGGATTGTTTACGGCCTTTCTAACTACCATTTCACCGGATTTTAGTAATTTATAAACCTCTGGTTTAACTAGCCCCCAGTCGTTTATCTTCTCTATCATATCCATTTCTAGCTTAGTAGAAGCAGCAAAACCACTGTCTTTTGTCTGCACGTAGAAAAGAAGTTTGTTTTGAAGATCTGCCTTAGTTTCGTTTCCGTCAAGTCTAGCTGTAGAATAGGCTGAATACTTTGCTGGGTTTTGTGTTGAACCCGCTAGTAGGGCTGACTCACCCAAGGTTAGATCCTTGGCTGACTTAGAGAAATAACCTCTAGCTCCAGCTTCAGCTCCTGCAAGACCCTTACCAACGAAGAAGTTATTTAGATATGTCTCTAGGATTTTGTCCTTGCTGACTGTCTTACTCATTTCTTGTGCATAGTATATATCCTTAATCTTACGTGAGATGGTTTGGTTTGAAGAAGTCAATAGCATCTTAGAAACCTGCATTGGTATCGTACTACCACCTTGCTTTTTCCTAGAAAATACTGTCTTGACCAAAGATCTTCCCAAACCTTGGATATCTACCCCACCGTGCTTATAAAACCTCTCGTCCTCTATAGCGACAACGGCTTTTTTTAGGTATGGAGATATATCTCCAAGTGGTACCGGTGTTTTCTTTGTTACTGAAGGAGCTGTAGTCATCTTTTCTCCATTAGCATATTTTATAGTAGTGGTCTGATAAGTTTTTTTATCTAGAAGTGCCTCATTGACAGGTTTTACATTTCTAAGCGATGCAAATACCAATCCGCCGAGTGAAGCTGCTCCTACCAATACTATTATAAGTATAGCGATACCTATATTTTTTGCTGTTAAAGACTTCCTGATACTGCCCTTTCTCTTATTTGAAGATCTTTTTCTCGCCCTAGGATTCATCCTCTTTTGATTTACATCATGGCTTGATGATACCCTGCCTGATGTTTTTGTCCTAGAAGAACTTGATACAGACCTAGTCCTAGAACTATTAGAATTTCTACTAGTTGTCGATGATCCTCTTCCTGTTATATTTCTATTTTGTGAGGAGGTCTTTTTTTGAGAGTCAGAAGAAATCTTACGCCTTCTAACCCTCCCCTTATTTTCTTGATTTTTATCCATGATCGACCCCCCCTACTTATTTTCTTGGGCGTATTTTAACTCTAAGTTGTACGCTCTATTTTGAAACTCAGAAGCCAAGTTTTCAGCAATCTCTACCTTCTGTTTCATCTCTTCAAGCTGACTTTTTAGCTGCTTAACTAGTTTATCCTGTGCTGCTATTTCCTCGTCGGCCCCTTTTATAGATGGTTCTATATGATTTGCTTTTTTTGCGACTTCCTCATTAAACGCCTTTTTTGAGGCATCCAAAGACTCTTTGAGCTCATCTATTTCACTTTGCAGCGCCTTTTCTTTTACTTGAGCTTGAGTTATCTTGGTTCCGAGCTCCTTGATCTCGTAATCTTTATCGACAAGACCTGAGTTTAATCTTTCAATCAACTTTTTTAGCTCGGCTTTTTCTTTTTGAGCTGCCTCCATATCGGTATTTTTCTTGAGTTCACTATTTTCCTTAGTAAGTCTCTCATTTTCGTCTGAGCATTCAAAAAGTAAATCAGCGAGATTCATTGAAGTAAGTATTGCTACATCCTTAATCCCATATTTAGGATTGGCAGACATAATCTCTTCCATCTTCATATTCAAAAACTTACTCACTTTTTCTATATGCTCGGCATCTTTTGTTCCAACCACTGTATATTCTTGATTTTGAATCCTTACAGTTGTCCTTTTTACATTTTGATCCATAATTTACCTCCAAAGAGCTTATTTATCCCTTAGTTTGGCATCCAACTTCTCATCTAATGCTTTAATTATTTTATTGTATGCTGGCTCAACATCATCATCAGTTAGTGTCTTGTCCATACTTCTGAACACAATGTTATAAGCTAGGGACTTATATCCTTCTTGGATCTGCTCTCCAGTGTATATGTCAAACAGTGACACGCTCTCTAATAGTTCTCCACCATTATCTTTTATTACATTCTCGATATCAGCTGAGTAAACCTCGTCTTTAATAACTAGGGCGATATCTCTTGTAATAGAAGGATATTTCGGTACTGGTGTATAAATTATAGTCCTATCTGAGTTTTCAAATACATATTCGCTATCTATCTCACCGATATAAACTCTCTTCTTAAGACCGTAGTTTTTTAGCACTTCTGGATGAGCTTCTCCAAAAACTCCAATATTTACTCCTTTATGTACTATTTTAGCACATCTACCACTGTGGAAGGTAGTATTAGTTTTTTCTGGCAGTATTTCATAGTCTAAAAATCCCACAGAATCAAATATTTCTTCTATCGCTCCCTTTAAATCAAAGAAGTCTATATCAGGTCCATACATTCCTAAAGTAAGTACTTTCTTCTCTTTTGGTAGCTGAGCATCTGGCACGAAAACTGATCCCAACTCAAAGAATCTAGCCTCCTCGTTATTTTTTGAAATATTTGTGACCAACACGTTCATCATATTACCTAAAAGAGTTCTTCTCATTATAGAAGTGTCTTCTCCTAGAGGATTTAAAAGTTTAAGTGCATCTCTTAAATCACTGTCTTGAGGAACATTAAGTAAATCCATAGACTTAGGACTCACAAAAGAGTATGTCAATATCTCATAAAGGCCTATTGCTGTGGCTTTATTTTTAAGAATATCTATATATTTTTGACTCTCAGTTTTGACACCAGCTGTATTATTTCCCTTCATAGTGTGAGCCGGTATATTGTCAAAACCGTACATTCTAGCAATCTCTTCTAGAATATCCGCGTCCTCAACAATGTCAAGCCTAAAGCTAGGAACGGTTATCTTCATTCTTTCATCGGATTCTTCCTCACACTTAAACTCTAAACTTTCGAGTATGCCTATAAATTTATCCATAGGGAGGTCCATTCCAAGCATTCCTATTATTTTTTTAGGACTTACGTAAATCACCTGTGGCTCTTTTGGGTTTGGATAAGCATCATTGTAATTGTGGGCTACCTTTCCTGCTCCGAGAAGTTCAATTAACTGACACGCTCTGTTCATTGCAGTCATAGCTAAATTTTCATCTATACCTTTTTCAAACCTACTTGATGATTCAGAGCGAAGACCTAATTTTTTTGAAGTAAGCCTTATATTTTCAGGTTTAAAAATAGCACTCTCTAATAGTATTTCAGTGGTATCGTCTTTGATAAGGGAATTTAGCCCTCCCATTATACCGGCTACCCCAAGAGATTTCTCGCCATTTGTAATCATTAGCATTTCTGGATCTAAATCCCTCTCTTGCTTATCTAAAGTGGAGAACTTCTCTCCCTCTTTTGCATTTCTAACTACGATTTTCTTTGTATCTATCAAATCTAAGTTAAAAGCGTGCATAGGTTGACCTAGCTCAAGCATTACGAAATTAGTGATGTCTACGATGTTGTTAATCGGCCTAACACCTGATTCCATAAGCCTCTTTTGCATCCACATAGGAGATTTTTCTATTTTTACATCCTTTACTACCCTTGCTATATACCTCTTGCAAAGTTCGTCATTCTCGATAATAACGTCGACATCTGTCTCTACTGAATCATCGCCTTTTACCTCTATTTCAGGATATTTTATCTCTTCGCCCAAGGTAGCAGCTGCTTCTCTAGCTATACCTACGACGCATCTACAGTCAGGTCTATTGGAAGTCAACTCAAAGTCGATTATCGCATCGTTTAATCCCATCACTTCCTTGATATCCTGTCCAAGTTTAACCTCATCTAAGTTATCTAGTATATATATACCGTCTTTCTTATACGGCTCTATTACATCCTCAGAAATACCTAGTTCTTTAGCTGAGCACATCATACCTTCACTAGCCTCTCCCCTTAGCTTACCAGTCTTAATCTTAACTCCGCCTGGTAGAGAAGATCCATTAGTCGCTAGTGGTATAATATCTCCAACCTTGATGTTTTTTGCTCCCGTAACAATTTGCAGTACTTCACTTCCTATATCTACTTTTGTAATTACAAGTTTTTCTGCATTTGGGTGATCATTTATCTCTAAGATTTTGCCGACAACAACACCCTCTATCTCTTGACCTAAGTACTCTATCGTTTCCATCTTCGTACCAGTCATAGTCATCTTATCGGCAAAAGACTTAACATCCTCATTTATATCTACGTAATCTCTTAACCATTTAACTGAAACTAACATAATTCACCTCCACTAAAATTGATCTAAAAATCTAATGTCATTTTCGAAAAGAAGTCTGATATCATCTATCTCGTATTTCAGCATAGCAAGCCTTTCGACGCCCATTCCCGCTGCAAAACCGCTATATTCATCAGGATCTATTCCACAGTTTCTAAGTACATTAGGATGAACCATACCAGAACCTAAAATCTCAATCCATCCCTCACCTTTACAAACTGGGCATCCCTCGCCACCACATTTGAAGCAAGTCACATCCACCTCTGCACTTGGCTCAGTAAATGGGAAATTGTGAGGTCTAAACTTAGTCTTAGTATCCTTACCAAATAACTTCTCAACAAAAGTATTCATAGTTCCTTTAAACTCTGTCATGGTAATATCCTTGCCCACTACCAAAAGTTCTATCTGATGAAACATTGGTGAGTGAGTGGCATCAGGAGTATCCGCCCTAAAACACCTACCAGGAACCAAAATCTTAAGTGGTAGTCCATCATTTTTTACGGCTTCTTTCATAGCTCTTATCTGTACAGGAGAGGTCTGTGTTCTAAGTAGAACATCCTCTGAAAAATAGAAAGTATCGCTCATATCTCTAGATGGGTGATCTTGAGGTGAGTTAAGAGCGTCAAAGTTATTTTCAACAGTCTCAACCTCAGGTCCCTCAGCAATGGAAAATCCCATACCTATAAATATTTCACTAACCTCATCAATCATTCTTGATATTGGGTGCTTTTTCCCAACCTTAGTGTTCTTTCCAGGCAAAGTTACATCTATAGTTTCCTTTTCGATCTTCTCTTTCATCATAGAGTTGTATATTCTCTCTTTTTCTGAAGAGATAGTATCTGTCAAAAACTCTCTAACCTCATTAGCAACCTTACCAACAGCAGGCTTTTCTTCTTTAGAAAGCCTACCCATATCCTTTAGTATCTTAGTTAGCTCGCCTTTTTTTCCAAGGTACTTAACCCTGATTGCATCGAGCTCTTCAACTGTGTTCGCATCTTCCAAAAGTTTCACAGCTTCTTCTTTTAGACTTAGTAACTTTTCTTTCATAGCTCTTACCTCTTTCGTAAATTTATAAATAAAAAAAATCCTCATCCCTCTAGGGACGAAGACTGATCGCGGTACCACCCTAGTAATCCATCTCATCAAGATGAATCACTCAAAAGGCGTAACGTGCCATATACGCCTGGGATTAACCAGGAAGCTCCAGAGTGAACACGTATTAGCCCTTTATAAGTCTCGCACCAACCGACTTCTCTCTGAATTTGTCCAAGCCATACTCTCTCTTTCATTGCATAGTTTTCAATTTACATATTATAATATCAAAAAATCTGAAAGTTATCAAGTTTTTTTGTGATATATTAGTAATAAATTAAGAATTTATTTGCAAAATAACATTTATTTGACTTTTTAGAAGTAATCTACTGTCTGATACAGTTATAGTGTCATACGAAAAAGGCGTTATATCAGCGTGAGCTGGAATGTGTAACGCTCACTTATGATATAACGCCTTTTTCTAGTTTTGTTTTTACAATCAACTGATTTTTAAAAATATATTTACCTAATTATTTTTCAATATATGTTAATTATAAATAAATAGAAAACTTATTCCTTTACCATAATATAATAAAATCGCAACCTTCTCTAAAACATAATGTTTTCAATGGTTCTAAGTTTTCGTATTTATTTTATTGTCTTTTTGTCCATGATTTGTCCAAAAAATTTTTTTCTTTGGACAAATCACTTTTTTTGTTGCTACATAAATTGAGCTATAGACGCCCAAATAATCATAAGTATGATTCCTATAAGATATAATATTTGGAAGCCGAAAACAATCCTGAGAATAAGACTTAATATTGAATCTGAGAATATCAAATCAAAAAATAAATCTACAATTGTACCACTTCTAAACCAACTTGTTTCATCATAATATTGCCATGCTGTTTTATTCTTATCTGAATAAGGTAAATTCTTATAGTATTCGTAACTTGACATTCTTTTCATAGTCTTTTCTCCTCTCTAATTATAACTCCCTACAAATATGCTTTTAAGACCTGCTGTTGGGTCAATTAAAGGCATATTAGAATTTTCTTTATTTTTGTATAGTGAATCATATTGTTTTGCCATATCTATTATAGCAAACCTTTATTAAAAATACATTTATATTGTTAAGGTAGTTCATGTAAATAGTTTGGTGTAACGGTCCACCCGATATAGATTATATTTTATATTTCTTCTTTTCAGTATCTATCACATACATTATACCATTATTTTACTACTTTTTTCTTATTATTATCATATCTCCAACAAAATATTTTTCATCTGCTTTCTAAAATACTTTAAATAGCAAAAACCTTTCACAAGACTAGACTTGCACTTTTTAGGTATTTAAATTTTTAGGATTGATTAACTTATTTATCGCAACTAAAAAAGTCCAAACATACCATAAGTGGCATTACTCAATACAGGTTGCTTTGACTTAATTGGATTTTCATTATTTAAGTAATTAATTTTTTATGTGTTAAATAATTTATTTTTCAGAACCAAAAAAATCCAACCATATCATAAATGAGCGTTACTCAATACAGATTGCTTTGACTTAATTGGATTTTCATTATTTAAGTAATTAATTTTTTATGTGTTAAATAATTTATTTTTCAGAACCAAAAAAATCCAACCATATCATAAGTGTGCATTACTCAATACAGGTTGCTTTGACTTAATTGGATTTTCATTATTTATGTGATTAAATTTTTAGATATTAGTAATTTATTTATAGCAACTAAAAAAGTCCAATTATATCATAAGTGAGCGTTACACATTCCAGCTCACGCTGATATAATTGGACTTTTTATATATAAATTTATTATTACAAATCCAAATTTGTCAAACACACATATTCAGTAATGCCCTCAGCCTCTACTTGCTTAATCAACACCCTAACTGGATCACCAGCCTTAACACCAAACCCTTGACTAGGAGTGTTCAATAATATCCCCTTCAAATAGTTATCCCCAAAACCAATAATTTTAGCCCAACAAACCTCTACATCAAAACCATTTTTCATAAGATATAATTCAACATCATCGGGATAATCGTCATTTCTGGCATCATCTAAAAATTCTAACTCCCTAAGTTCATTTAGTTCCTCGCTTTCCATATAATCAGAGACATTTATTAATACGTCGGCGTACATCATCTTTATTTTGTTATCGGCGTCAGGTAGGTTTATTATCTCCTCTTCTTCGATATCCTTCCTCGATAAAGTTATTCTAATATCAGATGGTGGTCCGAATAAAATATCTTCTTTTTCCATAATCACTCCAGAAAGAACTTCAAATCTCATTCCTTCGCTATTAGCTACATAACCATAGACCAATATGTGAGTCGCCTCATCAAATACATCGGATTCTGATATTATATTCTTAATGGGCTCACTTATTTTAATTAAATGCAATCTCTTATATAACATCCTAAATGGAACTTCTTTTAACTTCATAACGTCCTCCTAAATCTATTTAATAATTACCTTATTTAATTACCCACCATTGATTTATTATACCATTGATATTATGGATTAATATAATCTATTAATACTTTAGGTAAAATTTGCAAAATAAAAGGGCAGTTTAACTGCCCTTTTGGTCTACCTTCTCTTCAAGTTTTACCGAACTATTTTTTCTCTACTAATTTTAGATCTACTGGAACGTATTTATCTACTTTTTCACCCTTTATTACTTTTTGAGCTATTTCTATAGATTTTTGTCCCATTAAAGCTGGTTGTTGAGCTATTGTTGCAGCCATTTGACCGTCGTTAATTGCCTTGATCGCGTCTTCATTACCATCAAATCCAACAACAACTATGTCTTTTTTAGCAGCTTTTGCAGCCTCTATTGCACCAAGTGCCATCTCATCGTTTTGAGCGAATATCGCTTGGATATCTCCGTGAGCTTGGATTATATTTTCAGCTACGTTTAGTCCCTTTGTTCTATCAAAGTCAGCTGATTGAGTTGTAACAACTTCTAGTTTTTTATCAGCTACGTTGTGGAATCCCTTACCTCTTTCTCTTGAAGCAGAAGCTCCTGGAATACCCTCGAGTTCAGCTACTTTAGCTTTTTCTCCAACCTTAGATATTATATAATCTGCAGCCATCTCTCCGCCTTTTACGTTGTCAGAAGCAACTAGAGTAACTACATCACCCTTATCTGCTGATCTGTCCAATGTGATTACAGGTATCTTAGCTGAGTTAGCCGCCTCTACAGCTGATGAAATAGCTGCTGAGTCAACTGGGTTTATAATTAGAACGCTAACACCTTGTTGAATTAGGTCATCTACGTCATTTGATTGCTTAGCTGTGTCGTTTTGAGCATCAGCAATTTTAATTTCAATATTTTGAGCCTTGGCTTCTTTTTCTAGACCATCTTTAACTGATACGAAAAATGGGTTGTTTAGTGTAGATATTGAAACACCTACTACCATTTTCTTATCTGAATCCGATGCTCCACCTGGAGCTTTTGTGCTACAACCTGTTAGTACTAGTGCAGCAACTACTAGTAATCCTAATAATTTTTTCATATTACCCTCCTAAATTTAGTTTTCTTCATTAGAGCTTCTATCTATTAATACAGCTAGAAGAATAACTATACCTTTTACAACCATTTGGTAGAAACTTGAAACACCAAGAAGGTTAAGACCGTTGTTAAGCGTACCGATGATCAATGCACCTATGAGAGTTCCAGTAATTCTTCCCTTACCACCAGTTAGAGAAGTACCTCCTAGAACGACTGCTGCGATTGCATCAAGCTCATAACCCGTACCAGCTGTTGGCTGTGCTGAGTTAAGCCTTGAAGTAAGGATCGCTCCTGCAAGTGCAGATAGTGCGCCTATAAGACCATAGATTGCCACTTTTATTTTATTTATCTTGATACCTACTATCTTTGAGACCCTCTCATTACCACCTATGGCATATACCTTTCTTCCAAAAGGCGTTTTATTGAGTACTACCCAAAGAATAATAAATAAGACAAGCATAATTATAACCGGAACAGGAATTCCTCCGATATAACCCCTACCTAACATAACAAAGAATGTAGAATCAGATAAGCCTGTAATAGGGTTTCCCTTAGATGTAACCAAAGTTAGTCCCCTATATATTGTCATAGTTGCAAGTGTTGCGATAAAAGGCGCAACTTTTCCGTATGATATTACTACACCATTTATAGAGCCCAATATTAATCCCACTATACAAGCCAATATTACAGCTACAAATGGAGGTACACCCGATACCATAAATTTAGCCATCAACACACCTGACAAAGCTAGCACAGAACCAACGCTTAAGTCAATTCCTCCAGTGAGTATGACAAAGGTCATACCGAAGGCTATGAGTGCGTTGATACTTACCTGTCTAAGCAGGTTGAATATATTAGTAGCCGAAATGAAATCTCTGTTTATACTCGAAATAATAATAAAGAGTACTATCAGACCTATCAATGGCCCAAGTTTTCTTACGACATTTGAAATATTTAGTCTCTCGTTTACTTTTTCCACGATTATTTTCCTCCCGTTGCATATCTCATTACGAGTTCCTGTGTGGCATCTTTTTTGTTAATTATGCCTGAAACCCTTCCTTCGTGTATTACCATAATCCTATCGCTCATACCCAATACTTCCGGTAGATCCGAAGACACCATGATAATTGACACTCCTCTTTCTGTAAGCTCATTCATAAGCTCATAAATCTCTCTTTTAGCCCCGACGTCGATTCCTCTGGTAGGTTCATCCATTATCATAACCTTAGGGCCTACGCCAACCCACTTTGCAATTACTACTTTCTGTTGATTTCCTCCAGAAAGTGAACTAACCGGATTATTGATCGATGCCATCTTTACACGCAGCCTCTCAGCCATCATCATCGTAAAGTCCTTTTCCTCCTTAGCACGTATGAATGTCTTTGGAGCGAATGAATCTATACTAGGCAGAGAAATGTTATCATGAATAGAAAAATCTAATATTACACCCTCATCTTTTCTGTCCTCGGTAATAATTCCCAAGCCATCTTTAATTGCATCTCCAGGTTTATCTATGTGTAGTTCCCTGTCTTCCATAAATATTTTTCCTGAATCCTTTTTGTCTATTCCAAAGATTGATCTCATTATCTCCGTTCTACCAGCTCCCATAAGACCGGCAACCCCGAGAATCTCACCTTTTTTAAGTTCAAAACTTACGTCCTCAAAGAAAGGCTTATGAGTTAATCCCCTAACTTCTAGGAAAGTACCCTCTGGTACTGTAGTTCTATCTGGGTAGTATGATCCTAGCTCTCTTCCTACCATCTCTTTGACAACAGTATCGTAATTTGTTTCGCTTATCGGTCTAGTGCTTACTGAAATTCCATCTCTCATTACCGTTATCCTGTCACACATGGCGAAAACTTCTTCCATTCTATGAGAGATATAGACTATTGCAGTATTTGACTCCCTTAATTTTTTCATAACCTCAAAGAGTTTTTCCGTTTCCCTCTCTGTAAGCGCTGCAGTAGGTTCATCCATTATTAAAACCTTAGCATCGGTCATAAGTGCTCTTATTATCTCGGTCATTTGCTGCTGACCAACTGAACAACTTCCCGCTACCCTTTTTAGTGGGAGATCTATTCCTACCTCGTTACACTTTTCTCTTGCTATTTTTTCCATAGCCTTTCTATCAATAAATCCAAACTTATTTTTAATTTCTTTATCTAAGAATAAGTTTTCAAGTATTGTAAGGTTAGGCCAGATGTTAAGTTCCTGGTGGATAAAAGTTATACCGTTATCCTCTGCATCCTTGGCGTTTAAAAATTCCTTTTCTTCGCCATCCACAGTAATAGTACCAGCATCTTTCTTATGTATACTGGTCAAAATATTCATCAAGGTAGATTTTCCGGCACCATTTTCACCCATAAGAGCGTGAATTTCTCCTTGTTTAAGATCAAAGTCGACACCCTCAAGGACCTTATTTGAGCCGAACGCCTTGTGAATCCCCTTCATCTCTATCTTCATAATAGCCTCCTAGCTAAAATATTACTCCTGAGTGAAGTATGCAGTTGGCAAATGGAGTACACTCTCCCGTTCTTATAACTGCAAAAGACTTCTCAGTTTCCTTTTTAAAATCCTCGTGGCTCATTTCTTCAAACTCGACACCTTCGAAAATTTTATTTATCTTTTCAAAAACCTCTGGATTCATTTTTTTCATCTCAGAAGCGATCGTAATCTTTTCGACCTTCATATCTCTAGATACTTCCTTTACCACTTCCAAAAAACTCGGAGTTCCAAGCTTTAGGGATATGTCTATTTTCTTTACTCCCTTTGGAATTGGAAGACCGCAGTCACCAATAACTATGGTATCCGTATGGCCCAAGTCAGATAATACCTTTGATATCTCACTATTTAAAATCCCTTTTTTCTTCATAATAATCCCTTCGTCTTTTCATAAATTTTATATATTTTCTTCTAAAAATTTTTCTACATCTTTTCTATTAGGCATTCCACCTTGAGCTCCTTTTTTCTGAACAGAAAGAGCCGCAGCTGCATTTGCAAACCTTAGAGACTCATCCATAGACTTGCCCTCAGCTATATAAGTTGCAAAAGCTCCGTTGAAAGTATCCCCGGCACCCGTCGTGTCTAGTACTTCAACATTATATGCCTTTACGTCAACTATATTTTTCCCATCACTAAACTCAACGCCCTTTGAACCCAAGGTAATAATTAATTTTTCAGGATATCTATCCATCAATTTCTCCTTTGGTTCATCGCCAAAAAGCATCTTTGATTCAGTTTCGTTAGGAGTGATAAATCTTACCTTATCAAGGTACTCATCCTCTATATCAACCATAGGAGCCGGATTATATAATACGTCAACACCCATTTTATCACATAAATCTATTACGTATTTAACTGTATCCACAGGGATCTCATTTTGTAATATGACAATATCTGCTTTTTGGATTATTTCTTTAGCTTCGTCTACAACCTGATTGTCAACCCTATCATTAGCTCCCTTTACTAATAGAATGCTATTGTCTTTCTCTGCTAAAGTAATGACGGCACAACCCGTCTCTACATCCTTAAGTTTTTTAATGTATTTCGTGTCAACACCTTGCTCTTCGTAGTTTTTGATAAGTTGTTTTCCGTATATATCATCCCCTACACAACCTACCATATAAACTTTTGAACCCGTTTTTGCGGCTGCTACAGCCTGATTTCCGCCCTTTCCACCTGGGCTGTGAAACATTCTCTCAGCAAATAGTGTTTCACCTACTTCTGGTCTTCTATTTGCCTCGACCACGATGTCCATATTAGTACTTCCTATGACCACAATGTTTTTCAATTTATACACCTACTTTCCGTAAAATGTCTATACTATCTCGTGTGAATTTTATGTTAGATAAATCCTTATAGGCTTAGTCAAAGCTTTTCTATAATCAATCGGTCAACTACCTATCGTGAAAATTTAGTTCACAATCAAAAATATAATTGTTCGGCTCATATTCTTCCTCTTCGTTTATAAGTTTTATGAGTTTTTCTCCTACAAACTTGCCCATATCTTCTACAGGCTGATTGACTACGTTTAATTTTGGACTTAATATATCTGAGATGGACTCAGTATCAAATCCAAGCACTTCAAAATCCGCATATCTATATTTTTCACTCGATTGCAAATATTTTACAACACCCTTGGTTATACTCAAACTAGTAGTGAAAAAGGCTGTAGGAGGATCTTCTAACTCCAGAGCTTCCTTACATGAATCATATCCATTTGATTCAGAGAATTTACCTTCGAAAATATAGTCTTTATTAACGCTTATACCCCTTGACTTAAGAGCTTTTTTATATCCCTTAAGCCTCATATTAGCCGTTGAAATCGTATTGTATGAATTTATTATAGCGATTTTCTCATGCCCCATATCAATCAACTTATTAACTGCATCAAAAGCCGCCTTTTCGTTATTGACCGTAACGGATATCAAATCATTTTCCGATTCCATCTCCCTATCTACCATAATAACAGGCGCCATTGAACTAATTTCATCGATTGAATCCTTTATGTGACAAGTTTCATCAGGTGGCATAATAATATAGCCATCTATATTCTGAGAGGCAAGGTTTTCAAACTTAACCTTATCATACTCGCTGCCATTTAAAACGCACAGAACTAAATTATATCCATTTTTTGATATGGTGTTAGAAACAGCGCTTATCATATCTATGCAAAAGTCTAATCCCAAATCCGGAACAACTATTGCCACTAGATATGATCTATTAGTCCTAAGTCCTCTTGCCAAATTATTGACCTTATAATCTAATTCTTCGATAGCATCTTCAATTAGTTTTTGATTCTTCTCTTTAACCTTATACCCATTGAGATAGTTTGAAACCGTCCCTAGTGACAAACCGGTCCTCTTTGATATATCTTTAATTGTTGCTGCCATTTGCCTTCATTAATTCCCCTTTCTTCATACACCTATAACAAAAGAGTACTATTTAATTACTCTAAAGCAAAATACAGTATGTTTTTGAATCGTTTCATAATTTAATGATACATTGAACTATTGGTTTTGTCAATATTTTTTCTATTATTTAATTAAAAAAGGCCAAAGATTTTTCTTTAGCCTAATTTTTATATTT
>JASBZE010000009.1 GCA_029983575.1 Peptostreptococcaceae bacterium | reverse complement strand
ATTTTTTATATCCTCGGCAACTTGATATCCATTAGTTATATTTCTTCCTAAGTTAACACCGACAATAGTAAGAGGGTAGTCATGTGCACCATAAAAATTACCAGCCAGATTACCTGTTGCGTAAAGACCCTCTATAGGATTTTCATCTTGGTCAATTACCCTGCTTCTTCCGTCTACGCAAACTCCTGAACAGGCCATAGTCAATCTAACGTGCCTTCTCACTCCGAAGTATGGAGGGTGGGTTATAGGTGTCAAGTTTTCAGACTTTACTCCAAAATCTTCATCGACACCTTTTTCTACTAATTCATTATACCTTTTAACTGACTCGACAAATGTATCCACATCGGTTATTTTTAATTTTTCGGCCAACTCTTCTAAAGTTTGAGCACTATATGTAGCAGTTTGTTCTTCAACGACACCTTCTTTTTTTCCCTCGATTTCAGGCATAAAGTTTTCTAGAACATCCTTAGTTAATTTTGAACCTAATTTTTCAGAAGTCTTTTCATATTCTGAGTCAAATATCTCACAATAGTATCCCTTGTCATCAAGAAGGTAGTTATTCATATACTCCATGTGTATTTCTTCGTTGACAAACCTCTTTCCATTTAATTTTACTCGCAAATACGGAAGACTCATTATTTCAAATGGACCGGCATCCATATCATGGACCATCTTTGTATGTCCAATCATTTCCATAGATCCACCTACATCCATGATCATCTTATGCCCATCACCAGTTCTACCGGTTTTTTTAGTCTCGTAATTAGACATTTGAGGAAGGTAGTGAGATACCATTTCCGGATCATTTTGATAATCTCCTGTAGTTAAAACGACAACGCCCCTAAATAATATATATTTTTCTCCCTGTTTACAAATAACACCTACGATTTTTTCATTTTCTTTTATTAGTTTAATTGCTGGTGTATTGTAAAATACTTCTAGGCCTTTATTTACAGCAACATTTAATATCTCAGATAGTCCATTTTCAACATTGTAAGGCTTTGGTCCAAAAACAGGTGTCAGAAACTCAACATCTAAATTATTTTCCTTTATAAAAGGAGTTTGGGGTCCATTTCCCAAGTCATTTACTTGTACGTTTGCCTCTTTAGACTTATCTAATATCCATTTAAGCGCCTCACCAGAGTTATCCCTCCATATATTAATTACATCTGCCTTAGGCTTATAACCGTTTTCTTCCTGGATTAATCTCGTAATCTTCTCAAGAGATTCTTTGCTTGATTTTTCTAGATCTATGCCTGCTGTGAAATTACCACAACAAGAAGGGGAGTCCTCTTTTTGAACTATGGCTACATTTACTCCTAGTTCATGTAATCTTACAGCACATGGTATTCCAGAAGACCCACAGCCAACGACAATTACATCATAAGTTTTTTCCTCACTCGGTTTTATGTCTTTGATTTTTTCACCGAAGTCTATTTTTTCATCATGTCCATATTTATAAATCATAATATCACCTCGTTAAGTAATTACCCATGATTTTAAACAATATCTCTTTGTTTATATTTTTAATTAAAAAAGGCCTTAATGTTATTGTGTAATAACTATTAAGGCACAATTTTAAGACTAGGGGAGGTCAGTAAAGGAGATCCCCTTTTTTGTAACCATCTATATTTACTATAGATGGTTGTAAGAATTTTGTTATATATTAATTAAGGATTGACATGATTAGCTCAAGCAACATCTTCCTTTTTTTCTCACAAACTTCACATAGGCCCAGACATTCGTCGACCATGCCCAGACACTCCTTGAAAGCTGATTTAGAACTGCTTTTATGTCTTATAATCGGTATGTTTTTCTTCTCTGCCTGTCCCTCTATAGTACGTGTCAATTTGTGTGAAACAGTAGAGGTAAGTATAACAATTGCGTCTGGATTTCCGATATTGTTATTAACCTTACTAGACATCTTAGTAAAAACCTTTGTTTTATATCCTTTTTTCTTCCCCATATTGAGGTAGTCTCTTTCCATTCTCTCATGACCACCTATAACTAATAAACTCATAAATACCTCCAATCTCCAAAAATATAATAATCATTTTCACTTAAATATATTTTACAAGATAATCAAAATAATGTCAACCAATTAATAAAAAAAATTTTATAAAATTAATTCTCATTAACCTATACAAAATATCTTCTTTATGTTATCATTAAGTTACACACAATTAATTTTTAGGAGGTAATTTACAATGGCAAAAGTAAATATCATTTATTGGAGTGGAACAGGTAATACAGAGGCTATGGCAAACGCCATACTAGAAGGTGCTAAGGAAAAGGCAGACGCCGCTCTTATTGAAGTAGAAAGTGCTAGTGAAGACGATGTACTAAGTGCAGACACAGTATTTCTTGGTTGCCCAGCAATGGGTGACGAAGTTCTAGAAGAGTATGAGTTTGAGCCTTTTATGGAATCAATTGATTCTAAGATCTCAGGCAAGAACATTGTATTATTCGGTTCTTACTCTTGGGCAGAAGGAAAATGGATGGAAGATTGGGAAGAGAGAGTTAAAAATGACAATGCAAACTTACTCGAATCTTATATCTGTTTTGAAGCTCCAGATGATGATAAGGTTGAAGAGCTAAAAGAATTAGGTAGAAAACATTCTTAATATGTAAATTACAAAAAGAGCCATTTTTGGCTCTTTTTTATCTTTTGCTATTAACTTTTATTTACCTTCTCTGTCTTCTTCTTTTTTGTTTTGACTGTCTGTTTTTTCTCTTAGCCTTGGCTTTATTTTTTTTAGCTTTTGTCTTTTTATTACTACCAAATAAGAATTTAAACAGTTTTACAATTAATAATAGTAAAATTAACAAACAAATTAAAAGAATAGCTAATTCTGGGATAAATCTTTTGTAATTATCCTTTATATAATCTAGAGATAAGTCACTGAAAATACTACTTACATCATTTGATGCCACTAAGTCTATAGTAGCTATCTTCTTATCTCCTTGCTTTATCTCCTCAATACCTACCTTATCGCCCTTTTTTATCGGTAATTTTGTATCTGTAAGCTTTTGTGTTATACTATAGTCCTTTTGGTTGGCATTTTTCCCTTTTAGAGTAATTATACTGAAATCACTAGCTGGCTTATAAAATAGCTCCCTTTGTTTTGAGAGTGGCATCTTCTTTCTCTTTATGTTTTCATCTGAGTTAACAAGCTTAACAAAATCATAAGTATTAAATCCATATTCAAGTAAAGCTCTTGAATCGTGGTACAAATTCCCAGCTGGAGCTTTAAAAACTCCTGCCATCAATCTATGACCGTCTATTACTGCAGAAGAAACTAGACAATTTCCAGCATCATCAGTATAACCGGTCTTTACTCCATCGACCTTATCCCAGTAAAATGGAATATCTTTGCCATCGTATTTCATCGTTTCTTTTGACGTTAAGAATTTATTGCTATTGTCAAAATGCCTGTTATATTTGTATTTATCTGTAGGTTTATAAGAGCAACCCTTTAACTTTACAATGTTTCTAAACCTGCTATCATGCATAGCAACTCTTGACATTATCATCATGTCCCTAGCAGTAGTGTAGTGGTTTGGATCGGGAAGACCATGTGGATTGTTAAAGTGGGTGTGTGTTGCACCAACAGCCTTAGCTTCCTCATTCATCATATCGTAGAATTTCTGTGGGTCCCCATTTCCCATATACTGAGCGAGGGCATAGGCTACATCGTTAGCAGACCTTACCATAAGACAGTCTAGAAGTTCCTTAAGTGTAAAAGTCTCGCCATTTTCTAAATACATACTAGAACCATCTATTGCCGGAAGATCCTTTATAGTGATTTTTTTATTAAGATCCTCATTATGTTTTAGTACTAGGTAACAAGTCCATATCTTTGTAGTTGACGCCGGATACATTTTTTCGTCTATATTTCTCTCATATAGTACTTTCCCACTGTCATAATCAACTAAAATTAGATGTTTTGCCTTCATCTCATCCAGTGGTGATGCATAAACCACGCCCGACAGAGCTGTAATAATACATATTACTACGGTTAACGCTTTTAATAATAGTTTTTTCATATTGACCTCCATAGTTTTATTCACAAGGTTATTATATCACCTTTATCATTATAATTAAATAATTGTTTCTAACTTATTAGATTTTCTAGAATTTCATATATTTGCCTATTATTATAAAAAGAGGTGAATAAAATGAATGACAATAATAATATGAAGAGTAATAAATATAGGAAATCGAAGAGGTATAAGTTAAAACTTCCTCAAAATAATTTTATTGAGGAATCGAGTATAGTAGATATAGATGAGGAGGGTAATATTGTAGAAAAAAATAAATTTATAGACGATTGTATTGATGATATTTACGCTAGGCATGATATAGATTCTAAAAAAATGAAAAAAATAAGGGATGAAAAGATTTCTAGAATGTCTAAAGATAAGCATAAAGTGTACTCAAATCAAGAAAAAAGAGAAGATAATTTTTCTACTCAAAAAAATATCTCAGACCACGGACCAGAGGAATATGATTTGATATCATATAAAAAGAAGCCGATTTTTAGAAAGAAAAAAAATATTTATATTTTATGCATAGCCGTGATTGTAGTTATTCTTGCCTGTACGGGAATTTTTCTAAAAACTAGGTCCACTGTAATAGAAACTAAGAAGACGAGCTCATCTCAGGATGATCTTGAAATAATAGAAGGTAATACTAAAGACAATTCTGGTAGCTCAAAGGGCAAGGAAGATGAGCCTGAGGAAGTCACATGTTATATAAGTGGAGAGGTTAGTATGCCTGGTATAGTTAAACTAAAGAATGGCTCACGACTTTCCGATGCAATCGAATCCTTAGGTGGATTGACCAAAGAAGCCGATGCCAATAGGATAAACTTATCTTTAAAAATTAAAGATGAAGCGCACTATATAATACCTAATAAAAATGATAAAAATGTAGATATAGATGAAAATGGTCAGTCCACAGATAATCAAGCAGTTAAAGACGGACAAGGAGCTAATGCGGGTACGTCCAATCAATCTTCAAATAAGGTCAATATCAATACTGCCGACCAAAACCAACTTACCTCTCTACCTGGAGTAGGTCCTGCTACTGCTGAAAAGATAATAAAATACAGGGAAAAAAGCGGTAAATTCAATAAGATCGAGGATTTAAAAAATGTTACCGGTATTGGAGAGAAAAAATTTGAAGCTCTCATGGACCTTATTGATGTATAATCTCGTATATGCATTTTTTCTCACTATATGTTAAAATATATTGTAATATGAATAACTATGTACTATTATGGTAAATAGTATAGTGAATATGATTTCAATGTTATTAATATAAAAGTGAGGGATAAAACTATGACAAAAGAAGAAATAAGATTGACAGAAATGACCTCAGCTGGTGGTTGAGCCGCCAAGATAGGGCCGGAGGTTCTGTCAGACGTTTTAAGTAAACTGCCAAAAAACGAGGGCGATAAGATAAATAATTTAATTGTTGGATTAGATACTTCAGATGATGCAGCCGTGTATAAATTAAATGAATCACAGGCTTTAATACAAACTTTGGACTTTTTTACACCGATGGTGGACGACCCATACACCTATGGGCAAGTCGCTGCAGCAAACTCCCTTTCGGATATATACGCTATGGGGGGTACGCCTATAGTAGCGATGAACATAGTTTGTTATCCGTCTTGTAATAGTATGGATGTTCTGTCTGAGATTCTAAGAGGTGGTATGGATAAGGTTAAGGAAAGTGGAGCCCTATTAGTCGGGGGACATACAGTGGATGACAAAGAACCAAAGTATGGCCTATCTGTATCTGGGCTTGTAGATCCAAATAAAGTACTTACCAATGCCGATGCGAGGGTAGGAGATAAATTAATTATTACAAAACCCCTAGGAATGGGAATATTAAACAATGCATACAGGGGTGGAATACTAAACGACGAAACTGAGAAAAATTTAATCGAGGTTATGACCCACCTAAACAAATATGCAGCACTTAGTTTTGACGACTACGATATAAGTTCCGTGACTGATATAACTGGATTTGGACTTCTAGGCCACGCTTTTGAAATGGCAAAAGGATCAGGAACTAGTTTAATAATAGACTCTAAAAATGTCCCTATAATTCCTAAGACAGATGAAATGGCAAAGATGGGAATGGTTCCAGCTGGAGCATACAACAATATGGGATATATACAAGACAATGTAGAGGTCTCTGAAGATGTTGAAGAGTATATGGAAGATATTCTCTACGATCCACAGACTTCTGGAGGACTGCTTGTAGCAGTAAAACCTGAACAGGCGGAAGACCTATGTGCGGATATGTTAAAAAACGGATCCTTAGTTGCTGTTGTCGTTGGAGAAGTTATAGAGAAAAAAGATAATTACATATACGTTAAATAAAATATTTTTAAGTGTATGATTGACCAAATTCAAGGTCCATCAATTAAATCTTTGATGGACCTGTTTTTACGGTCCATTGATATACTAATTTTATGGGAAGGATAATTAGTGAAGTTATGAGCAAAAGAGAGTTTTTTTCCCTCCTTCCACAAGTAGATGAGATACTTAACGAGGAGGAGATCAAGGGGTTATTAACCAAATATCCTAGGACGATTGTTTTAGAATCCATAAGGGAATCTATTGATTTTTATAGAAATATAATAGTAAAGACAGATGAAGATGATTTAAAAGACTTTGTTTTAAACAATGAACTTATAATTCACAGAACTGAGAAAAATTGCATAAAAAAATACTCACTTTCTTTAAAGAGAGTTATCAATGCTACTGGAACCGTACTCCATACTAATCTTGGACGTTCACTCTTAAGTGATAAAATTAAAGAAGAAATATGGGAAGCCGCAAGTAGATATTCAAACCTAGAATACAATATAGATAAAGGTAGTAGAGGTTCTAGGTACGTGCATTTAACCGATATGATCAAGAGACTCACTGGAGCTGAAGATGTATTAGTAGTAAATAATAATGCTGCTGCAGTACTTTTGACCTTGAGCACAATGGCAAAAGATGGAGAAGCTATAGTTTCAAGGGGAGAGTTAGTCGAGGTTGGAGGTTCATTTAGAATACCTTCTATAATGGCTCTAAGTGGCGCAAACCTTATAGAAGTTGGAGCAACAAACAAGACGCACCTATCAGATTATGAGGATTCAATTACAGATTCTACAAAGGTTTTAATGAAGGTGCACACATCGAACTACAAAATTATGGGGTTTGTTGAGAGCGTTTCAAATGAGGACCTAGTTAGTTTAGGAAAAAAATACGACTTACCAGTAATTGAGGACTTGGGAAGCGGTGTGTTCATAGATTTGTCAAAATACAACTTAAGTTATGAACCTACAGTAATGGATAGCATTAACCAAGGTGTCGACGTCGTTACCTTCAGTGGTGACAAGATGCTCGGCGGACCTCAGGCTGGTATTATCGTAGGTAAGAAAAAATACATAGAAAAAATGAAAAAAAATCAGCTTACTAGAGCACTAAGGGTCGACAAGCTAACTATATCAGCACTGGAAGCCACATTGAGGTTGTATTTAAATGAAGAAGATGCATTAAAACAAATTCCAACTTTGAGAATGCTGACATATACAATAGATGAGATCGAAAAAAAGGCAATTGATCTGAGGGATATGATTAACAAAAATAGTATTGACGCAATTGTCGATATAGAAGATGGAATTTCCCAGGTTGGAGGAGGTTCAATGCCGATAGAAAAACTTCCAACAAAGGTGGTCACAATAAGGCCTAATAATATTAGCATAACGAGTTTGGAACAAGAGATGAGATTGGGACAATACCACGTAATCGCAAGGGTTTACGATGATAAATACGTCCTCGATCCAAGGACGATCTTTAAAGAGGAATTTGAGTACATCTCAGATGAACTTTTAAGGATAATTAACGGTAACTAAAAGGGATGCTTGACATCCCTTGTTTTGTGGAGGAAGATATGAAAAATATAATAGTAGGAACTTCAGGCCATATTGATCATGGAAAAACTACCTTGGTCAAGGCTTTAACTGGAAGAGACACCGATACTCTTGAAGAGGAGAAAAAAAGAGGAATTTCAATAAATCTTGGTTTTACTTATTTTGACTTACCAAACGGCGATAGAGTAGGGATAGTAGACGTTCCAGGACATGAGAGGTTTATTAAAAATATGCTTGCTGGTGCATCTGGCATAGATTTAGTCTTATTGGTTATCGCCGCTGATGAGGGAGTAATGCCACAGACCATTGAACATGTTGATATACTTACATATATGAATATAACCAAGGGAATAATCGTACTTACTAAATGCGATATGGTCGAAGATGAATTTATAGAGTTAGTTAAAGAAGATGTACACGAAAAACTAATAGGAACATTTTTGGAAGATGCGGATATAGTAGAAGTCGACTCAGTGTCAAAAAGAGGAATCGATAAACTTATAGATTTAATACAAAAAACAACCTCAGATATCGAAGAAAAAAATGAAACTTCTCCAGCTAGGCTAAACATAGACAGGGTATTTTCAGTTAAGGGCTTTGGAACAGTTGTAACCGGAACTCTATTAGAAGGTATTGTAAATCTTGACGATGAATTAGAGTTATACCCAAGCAGGACAAAGGTAAAGGTTAGAAATATACAAGTCCATGGACAAAATGAAAAAAGAGCTTTTGCCGGTCAAAGGACTGCAATAAATATATCAAATGTAAAAAAAGACGATGTTTCCCGCGGCGACGTACTTGCGAAACCAGGTACTTTAGAGGAATCTATGATGATAGATGTGAAGATAAAGATGACAAACCACACTGAATATACGATTAAACACTGGTCTAGGCTTAGATTATTTCATGGAACCAGGGAAATATTCTGTAGGGCCGTACCTCTTGAAAGCGATGAAATAAAGACAGGGGAAGAGGGATTTGCTCAACTTAGACTTGAGGAAAAAATTATATGCAAAAAGGGTGATAAATTCGTCTTGAGATCTTACTCACCTGTGGATACAATTGGAGGCGGTGTGATTATCGACACTGCTTCAAAAAAACACAAGATACACGATGAAGATCTCCTAGAAGTTCTAAAAATCAAGGAGCAAGGAGAGTTAAAAGATATCATTGAGGAATATATAAGGCAAAACTCCGACTTTTACCCAGATATAAAAGACATTATGGCTTATAGTGGTGAACACAGAGAAGATATAGAAGCTAAGTTAAGAGAACTAATAGAGGAAAAGAAAATTATTAAACTAAGCCAATCCTACATCCATGTTCAGCATTACGAACATTTAAAAGAGAGGGCTAAAAATATACTAGGAGAATACCATAGGGATAATAAGTTAAAACACGGAATGCAAAAAGAGGAGTTGAGGTCAAAATTAGATCAAAAACTCAAAACCAAGGACATTGATTTACTTCTAAGATTAATGGTCGATGAAAATACCATAAAGGAAGATAAAAATACAATGTCACTAAATGAATTTGAAGTGAAATTAACCCCAGAACAGAAGAAGATAAAGTCAGAAATAGAAAATACCCTTCTGAAATCAGGGCTAACTCAACTCTATACGATTTCAGAGATAGCTTCTCTTGGAAAAAATCACAAAGCCGTTTTAGAAACAATTATTGATGATGAGGTTATACTCCTAGATAACCAATATATAATTCATAGAAAAGACTATGATAGGGCTAAGGAGATTTTAGTCGACTACCTGAAAGAAAATCAGGAGATAACTCTTGGAGAATATAGAGACTTGGTAAATTCTTCAAGGAAAAACTGTATGATAATCCTCGAATTCTTCGATAAGGAAAATTTGACAAGAAGAGTGGAGAACAAAAGAGTCCTTGTATAAACCACAAAATTGTAAAAAATATACGCTTAATGAAAAATTTATTACAAATTTGTAACTTATTTGTTTACAATATTGTAATCTTATAATATAATTAAGGGTAGAAAATTATAATTTTGTAAATAATATAGAGAAAAGGGGTGTATTCCTTGAACGGAAAAATAATTGTTGCATCGGTTGCAATGATACCTATGCTAAGTGTTGCGGCTCATGCACAAGATAATCAAGCTGCGATAGGGTACCAAAGTTTAAATATAAGGACTGATGCGAGCTCAAGCTCAAGTGTAAGTTTTAGATTAAAAAAAGGCGATAAAGTAAAGATATTAGACCAAAAAAATGGTTGGTGTAAAATTGAAGATTCAAAAAAAAGGGTTGGATGGACTTATGCAGATGGATTAGTAATGAATAATTCAGTTAAGACCAACGAAAAAAATCCTTCGAACTATATAAAAACATCAGCTAAGGTTAAAATATCAAGTAACGACAGCCTAAATGTAAGAACAGGTGCTGGAACAAATCATAAAATACTCGCTGTCTTAAACAACGGCGACAGAGTAACAGTTCTTTCTGAAAAAGACGGTTGGAGTAAGGTAAGTCTAGGAAATGGAACTGAAGGCTATGTATCTTCTACATACCTCGTTGGAGTCCCAGATACAAAGGACGGAAAGAAGAGTATAGTAGAGGTTACTTCATCCATTCTAAACCTACGTAAGTCAAAATCTATCTCTAGTCAAAATCTAAAGGTACTTTCTAAGGGACAAAAAGTCACTGCCTTGGAAAGTGACAAGGATTGGACTAAAATTGACGCAGATGGAGTTGTTGGATATGTACCAACCTATTTTGTTCAATACGTAGATGATGTGGTAGAAGAAATAACAGACAAGACTTCTTCTAATGCCAATCAGCAATTAAATGTAAGTCCTGGACAGACTCAGAATGTAAATGTTGGTTACTCTCTTTCTGATATGGTCTCAATGCAAATGGCTTCATTCAACACGATCACTGGAGGACTAGCTCCTTCACAAAGCGATCTTGAGTATGTATTAAATCCACAAAATTTCACTGATGGTCCTGATATGATGCAGTTTGCAAGACTAGATGAGTATAAAGATTCAATAACAGCCGCTGAATTAAATAGATTTTTAAATAAGTACACAAAACCAGGGGATGTATTTTATAATCGCGGTCAAGACTTTATAAATGCAGCGAGAAATAATAATATAAATGTTTTATATCTAGTTGCTCATTCTGTGATTGAATCTGGATACGGTAAATCGAGATTAGCTTCTGGTAACCCATCAAATGGTGTAACTGTTTATAACTTCTTCGGTATCGGAGCTGTTGATGGCAATGCATTTAACGGTGGCATAAACACAGCATATAAGAATAACTGGACTTCTGTAGAAGCAACAATAGATGGATCAGCTAAATGGATAGCGAAAAATTATATCCACAGTACAAAATATGATCAAAATACCTTGTACAAGATGAAGTTTTACTATCCAAACACTAAGCATCAATATGCTTCAAGTATTGATTGGCCAAGACTAATAGGTCAAAAAATGGCTGAGATAACATCTTACTCAAGTGTGGGAGATCTTAATTCATACGAGATACCAGTTTACAACTAATTGATAAATGCGCATATAGTAAATAATTATAGGACTTTAGACATCTGAAGTCCTATTTTTATATGAAAGGATTAATTATGGACAAAACACTAGCTAGCTTTTTAAAGACAATTGAATTATGGCCATATGAAACTCCTATAGATTTAAACGAGTTATACGTCAAAAAAATAGATTTAGTTAAAGAGGAAATGTCCCTTTCAATTTATGTCGAATCAAAAAAATTTATTGACGACGATAGACTTCACTCTCTATCAAAAGACATAAAAAATAAGATTGGATTAAAGTACGTCGATATAATACCTCAGTACACAAAGATGACCACAAAAGGGTTTAAGAGATTCTACAAGTCCTACGCGTCAAACATAATCAAGATGTTAGCTTGTATAACACCTTCTATCAAAGCATTCACGTCAAATGTCGAAACTATGATTCTAGATGGAAAGCTCTATATCAAACTACCTAATGACATGATTTACAGCAAAGTCATAAGATCGAGTTTCAAAGATGACGTGAAATTAAAACTAAAAAAAGAATTGAATATGGATTTGGAAGTAGTTATTGAATATAGTTGCGAAGATTGTAGTTTGACAGAATTTGTGGAATCCGTAAGTTGCGAGCTTGAAAGTTATTCATGCTCTTACGCTGACTCATCGGAGGAAGATGAAGAAAATGATGCATATGTCCTAGACTATGAAGAAATGGATGATATCATTTATGGAGAGAATATCCCTAACTACTTTACTCCAGTCAACGAAATAACTATTTCGACAGTTTGCATCAATGTCAAAGTTTTTGATAGTGAGCTTAAGGAGTTAAAAAATGGTAAAACTCTTCTAAGACTTTATGTTACTGATGATATGGATTCAATAGAATGCAGAGCATATCTAGATGATCAAGAACTATACAAAATAAAGCCATTTATAAGCCCAAATACCCACCTAATAATAAAAGGGGACGCCATAGATAAGGAAGGGCAAGAAGCTTATCTTATGATAACGGGAATAAAAATAGGCAAAAAAATCGAAAGGTTTGATGATAGCGATGAAAAGCGTGTAGAACTACATGCTCATACTAATATGACGAGTATGGATGCTGTAGCCTCTGCTAAAGAACTAATTTCTCAAGCAAAAAAATGGGGTCATAAAGCAATAGCAATCACTGATAAGGGTGTTGTTCAAGCATACCCGGACGCCATGGCAGCAGGTTCAAAAAACGATATAAAGATTATTTACGGACTTGAAGGTGAGATGGTTGACGATGATATCAGCGTTTTTGAGGGAGTAGATGAATATGATTTTAACTCGACTTTCATTGTTTTTGACCTTGAAACTACAGGGCTATCTCCAGTTAATGACATGATAACTGAAATTGGAGCAGTTAAAATAAAGAATATGGAAATCGTCGATAGATTTTCTACGTTAGTAAATCCAAATATGGACATATCGTACTTTATTCAGTCTCTGACTGGAATTACCAATGATATGGTAAAGAAAAGCCCGGATATTGAAGAAGTAATGCCAAAATTTTTGGATTTTATAGAAGATGGCGTAATGGTCGCCCATAACGCAACATTTGATATTGGTTTTTTAAATAAAAAAATCGAACAGTTGGGTCTTTTTGCCGATTTAAAATCCATTGACACATTGATAATATCCAGAGCTCTATTTCCTAATTCAAAAAAACACACCTTGGATGTGATTAGTAAGAAACTTTCAATACCTTTATTAAATCACCACAGAGCGGTAGAAGATGCAGAAGCAACGGCCAAGGTATACATAAAGATGTTAGAGATAATAAAAGATAAGGGTGCAAATAATTTTTTAGAAGCTAACTCTATACTTGGGTATCTTGATTACAAAAGAGTTAGACCAAATCATGTCACCCTATACGCAAAAAATCAACTGGGAATTAAAAATATATATAAGATAGTGTCAGCATCTCATATAAATTATTTAGCAAAAGATCCCTTAATTCCTAGAAAGATTATTCAAAAGTATAGGGAGGGGATAATAGTTGGAAGTTCATGTAATGAAGGAGAGATATTTAAGGCTATTAGAAGCAATGAAAAAAAGGAAAAAATAGACGAACTAATAGACTTTTACGACATCATTGAACTTATGCCAGTAGAAAACTTACTCGGATTATTGGAGCGTGGAGAGGTAAAAGACTCCGATGAAATTAGATATATTTACAAAAAGATGTACGACCTAGCTAAAGAACACAGTAAAATACCGGTAGCTACAGGAAATGTACATTATATAAATAAAGAGGACAGCGTGTATAGGGATGTCCTTGCTAAATCAATAAAATACAAAAGAATTGATACAAGTGGTTACAAGTATTTTAGGACTACCTCAGAAATGTTAGACGAGTTTTCTTATCTAGGAGAAGAAAAGGCCTACGAGGTCGTAATAAAAAACACAAATGAAGTTAGTAATATGATCGATGATGTCATTCCTATACCTAAGGAGACCTTCCCTCCAGTAATCGAGGGAAGTGACGAAGAACTTAGGAGGCTATGTTATTCAAATGCAGTAAAGGTATATGGAGAAAATCTTCCAGATATCGTAAAATCTAGACTTGATAGGGAGTTAAACTCAATCATATCTAACGGATATGCAGTTATGTACATTATCGCTCATAAGCTTGTTGCCAAATCTCTTTCGGATGGATATTTGGTAGGATCTAGGGGATCGGTAGGTTCTTCTTTCGCTGCAACTATGAGCGAGATTACAGAAGTAAATCCGCTTCCTGCCCATTATATTTGTCCAAACGAAAACTGTAAGCACAATATATTCTTTGAGGTTGGAGAGAAAGGTTCCGGTGTTGACCTAGAGGATATGAATTGTCCAAAATGCTCGACTAAGATGATTAAAGAGGGCCATGACATACCTTTTGAAGTTTTTCTTGGCTTTGAAGGGGATAAAGAGCCAGACATAGATCTTAATTTTTCCGGTGTATATCAGTCTACCATACATAAATATACAGAAGAACTCTTCGGTAAGGGATATGTTTATAGGGCTGGTACTATAGGAACAGTCGCTGATAAAACAGCTTTTGGATTGGCGAAAAAATACTCAGAGGAAAAAAATCTAAATCTCAGATCAGCCGAAATTAGACGGTTGGCAAAGGGGTGTACAGGTGTAAAGAGAACTAGTGGCCAGCACCCAGGTGGAGTAATGGTAGTACCTGACTACAAAGATATCTATGATTTCACGCCAATTCAATATCCAGCAAATGAACCTGGAGCCGGTACCATTACAACACACTTCGACTACCATTCAATAAGCGGTAGAATACTAAAACTCGATATCCTAGGTCACGACGGTCCGACTATTTTAAGGATGTTAGAGGATATTACCGGTATAAAGGTAACTGAGATACCACTGGACGATAAAAAGACGATGTCATTGTTTACGTCTACTGAAGCGCTTGGAGTTACGCCTGAAGATATCGGATGTAAGGTTGGAAGCCTTGCTATACCAGAGTTTGGTACTAGATTTGTTAGACAGATGCTGCTTGATACCATGCCAACCACATTTACCGAATTGGTCAGAATATCCGGTCTATCTCACGGTACTGACGTTTGGCTAAACAATGCACAGGATTTAGTTAAGGCAGATATAGTAGGTCTAAAAGATGTAATTTCTACAAGAGACGATATTATGAACTATCTTATCTTTAAAGGATTAAAACCAAAGCTAAGCTTTACAATAATGGAAAGAGTAAGAAAAGGTAAGGGACTTGAAAAAGAACACATAGATGAGATGGTTAAAAATGAAGTGCCACAGTGGTATATTGATTCATGTCAAAAAATAAAATACATGTTTCCAAAGGCACACGCAGTCGCATATGTAATGACATCTTTTAGGATTGCATACTGCAAGGTTTACTATCCCGAGGCTTTTTATGCCACGTACTTCACAACTAAAGTTGAGGATTTTGACTCAGACCTAGTTATCAAGGGATTGGATACTATGAGAGACACTTTACACAACTTAGAAGAAAATCTTAATTTCTTAACGGCAAAAGAAAAAAACCTCGTGTCAATATTGGAAGTAGCGATAGAAATGTACGCTAGAAAAATAGAGATAGTTCCAATTGACTTATATAAATCCGATGTAACGGAATTTAAGGTTTATGGCGAGGGAAAAATACTACCGCCGCTTTCTTCAATAGTCGGAGTCGGAGAAAACGCCGCTAGAAACATAGTTTCGGAGAGGGAAAAAGGAGCATTCAAATCAAAAGAAGATTTAAGAAAGAGGTGTAAACTAGCGCGTACTGCTATAGAGGCGTTAGAATCACATGGTTCACTAAAAAACTTAGGAGAAGAGAATCAGATCTCTTTTAAAGATTTTAGTTGATAATGCCCAAGCTCAATCTACTTGCCATACGGTAAAAAACGTGATATAATAAATAAGAATTATTTTGAGGAGGGAAAAGTGAGGCATTGTCTCACTTTTTTCACGTAATTTTACAATTAAATATACAATTGAATAGGAGGCGATTAATATGAAAAAGAACATTGTGTCTTCGGTTGAAGAAATTTCAATCCCTCTAGCCCAGGATTTAGGGTTAGAATTAATCGATGTGGAGTATGTCAAAGAGGCTGGCGAATTTTTCTTAAGAGTATATCTTGACACAGACGAAGGTATTACTTTGGATGAATGTGAAGCTTTCAGTAGAAAAATCAGCGATATCCTAGATGAAAAAGACTTTATTAAAGATAATTATTATCTTGAAGTTTCATCACCTGGACTTGAAAGACCTTTAAAGAAGGACAAAGATTTTGAAAGGTATAAAGGTCATCACGTCTTTGTAAAACTATACAAGGCAAAAGACGGCATTAAACAATTTGAAGGTGAACTCATAGGATTAAATGAAGACGGTCAAGTTGAGGTCATGGTAGACGACGAAAAAATAGTTTTAGATAGAAAAGAAATAGCCATAATTAGGCTAGCTATCCAGTTTTAAATAAGGTGTATGGAGGAAAAGATGAATCAAGAGTTTTTTGAAGCATTAAATGAATTGGTCGAGAACAGAGGAATAGATAGAGATGTTCTAATCGACACGATACAACAAGCGCTACTTACAGCGTACAAAAAAAACTTTGGGGTATCTGACAATGTTAGAATAGATATAGAATCAGGAGGGGCTAGAGTCTTCTCACAAAGGACGGTTGTAGAGGACGGCGACCTTTATGATAGTTTTTTAGAGATAGAACTTAGTGAGGCGAGAAAGATATCTCCTAACTATGAAATTGGCGATGTAGTTGAAAATGAGGTCACTCCAAAAGACTTTGGTAGAATAGCAGCTCAGACTGCAAAACAAGTGGTAGTTCAAAGGATAAGAGAGGCTGAAAGAGAGATAACTTTTAATGAATTCACAGATAAAACAGATGAATTAGTTGTTGGAGAGATATCCAGAAAGAGTAAAAAAGATGGAAAGGAAACAGTATTTGTAAGAGTTGGAAGAGGAGAGGGAATACTCCTACCAAACGAACAAATCCCAGGAGAAGAATACAATATAGGAAGTACGATGAAGTTTTACTTGATGGAGGTCAAGAGAACTAGTAAATCTCCTTCTATCATGTTATCAAGGACTCACACTGGTCTTATCAAGAGACTTTTTGAAGCCGAGGTGCCTGAAATAAGGGAAGGGATTATACAGATAAAATCAATTTCAAGAGAAGCAGGTTCAAGGACTAAGATAGCTGTCAAGACTACTGATGAATCTATAGATCCAATCGGTGCTTGCGTAGGTCCAGCGGGTCTTAGGGTTAAAAATATAGTCGATGAACTAGGCGATGAAAAAATAGACATCATCAGGTACAGCGATGATCCAGCTCAGTTTATAACTGCTTCTTTAAGCCCTTCAAAAGTAGTGAAGGTAATTTTAAATGAAGATGAAAAATCTTGTATGGTAGTAGTTCCAGATTATCAGCTTTCCCTTGCAATTGGTAAAGAGGGACAAAACGCCAGACTTGCAGCTAGACTTTGCGGATGGAAGATCGATATTAAGAGTGAAACTACATATGAACAACTGTTACAAGAAGATGGCGTAGATGATAAACAGACATCAGAACAGAAAAAAGAAGATATCATATACGAAGATTTTAAATTAGATGATGAGCAAGCAACTGAAGAATAAAAATTCAAATTAATAGTGGTGATATTATGAAGAAAAAGAAAATACCTGAAAGAAAGTGTATAGCTTGTAATTCGAGGGATGCAAAGAAAAGCCTACTTAGAATAGTAAAAAATAAAGACGGAGAGATATTTATAGATCCCACTAACAAAGCCAATGGTCGTGGTGCTTATGTTTGCGCAACCAAAGAGTGCCTAACTAAAGCTATAAAGACAAAGGCTTTAAACAGAGCTTTTAAGATTGATGTAGATGACTCTGTTTACGATGAATTACTAAAGGAACTCAATAATTACAATGATGAAAACTAGTGAATATAAGGTGCTCTCCCTTCTAGGTCTTCTTATGAAGGGAAGAAATATAGTTTCTGGTGAGGATACGGTGCTAAATGAACTAAAAAAAGAAAATTTGAGTTTAGTTATTTTAGCGGGCGATGCATCGGATAACACAAAGAAGAGATTTAATGACAAGGCAAAGTATAGGGGTGTTCCAGTTATGGAGATCTCTGATAAACAAAGCCTTGGCAGATCTATAGGCAAGGACTATAGATCTGTAATAGGAGTTATGGACAAAAAAGCAGCTAAGTCTTTACTTAGCTATATCTCGTTAGAAAACGGATAAAATATTATGGGAGGTGATCTTGTGAAAGAGACAAGAGTATACCAAATTGCCAAAGAATACGGTATGAAACCAAATGATCTTATAAATACGTTAAAAGATATTGGCATTGAGGTAAAGAACAAGGAATCAGTGATATCAGAAGATGAGTTAGAACTAGTGTATGAACTTCTAGATGAAGAAAAATCTTCTGGTAATACTATAGAGTACGAAGGAAAGATCACTGTACAAGAACTAGCAGAAAAAATGAATAAACAGGCTTCAGAAGTTATAGTTAAACTGATGAAGATGGGTACAATGGCAAATATTAATCAAGATATATCTTTTGAAATTGCTCAGTTGGTGGCAAAAGACTTTGGATATGACTTAGTTATGAGCCAAGCATCAATCGATGAAGAAGAAGAGATAGATAAACTTCTGGAAATAGAAGAAGATGATGAAAAAGATCTAGTACATAGACCACCAGTTGTTACTGTAATGGGTCACGTAGACCACGGTAAGACTTCACTTCTCGATGCAATCAGAAAAACAAATGTAATCAGTGGAGAAGCAGGAGGTATCACTCAGCACATAGGTGCCTCAGAAGTAACCGTTCATGGACAAAAAATAGTATTTTTAGATACACCCGGTCACGAGGCCTTTACTTCAATGAGGGCTAGAGGTGCTCAAGTTACTGATATAGCAATACTTGTAGTAGCTGCTGACGACGGCATAATGCCACAGACAATAGAGGCTATAAACCACGCAAAGGCCGCTGAAGTACCTATAATAGTAGCTATAAATAAAATAGATAAACCACAGGCCAACCCTGATAGAGTTAAACAAGAGCTTTCTGAACAAGGACTTCTTGTAGAAGACTGGGGAGGAGATGTAATTTCCGTACCGGTATCAGCTAAGTTTGATAAAAATATCGATCAGCTTCTTGAAATGATACTATTAGTTGCTGAAGTTGAGGAGCTTAAAGCTAACCCTAATAAAAGAGCTGTCGGTACTGTAATAGAAGCAGAGCTGGATAAGGGTAGAGGTCCAGTAGCCACTGTATTGGTACAGAGCGGAACACTTAAGGTTGGAGATCCTATAGTTGCTGGTGTGACTTCTGGTAAGGTAAGGGCTATGATTAACTCAGTAGGAAAAAGAGTTAAACAGGCCACTCCTTCAACAGCAGTTGAGATATTGGGATTAAGCGACGTACCTCAAGGTGGGGATCAATTTGTAGCCGTTCCTACAGATAAGGCAGCTAGGCTAATATCAGAAAAGAGACAAGAAATTCAAAGAGAAGAACAGATGAAGTCATCAAGTAAATTATCATTAGATGCACTGTTTGAACAAATGAGTCAAGGTCAGGTTAAAGAGCTTAACATAGTTGTAAAAGCCGATGTACAGGGATCAGTTCAAGCGGTAAAACAATCACTTGAGAGGCTTTCAAACGATGAGATACAAGTAAAAGTAATCCACGGAGCAGTTGGCGCCATTACTGAATCAGACGTTCTGCTAGCATCTGCTTCAAATGCAATCATCATTGGATTTAACGTAAGACCTGTATTAGGCGCAGACTCTCTAGCTGAAAGTGAGAAGGTAGATATGAGAACTTATACAATCATCTACAAAGCTATTGAGGATATTGAGGCGGCTATGACGGGAATGCTAGATCCTGAATACGTTGATGAAGATACGGGTAAAGTTGAAATTAGAGAAATCTACAAGATATCTGGAGTTGGTACAGTTGCAGGATGTTACGTACTTTCAGGTAAGGTACTTAGAAACTCAAAGGTAAGAATAGTAAGAGACGGAATAATTATACACGATGGTGAACTAGCAGCACTTAAGAGATTTAAAGACGATGTTAAAGAAGTGAGCGCAGGTTATGAATGCGGTCTAAGTTTTGTAAATTACAACGATATAAAACAAGGAGACATCGTTGAAGCGTATATTACTAAAGAAGTCGAAAGAAAGCTCAAATAAAAAAATTGCTTTTACAACAGACTTCGCCGTCCAGAAAAGAGGTAATTATGACATCAAGAAATAGAACTAGAAGAATAGCTGAAGAGATAAAAAAGGTTATAAGTAAGCTTCTAATTGACGGAATTAAAGATCCTAGAATAAATACTATGGTAAGTGTCACTGATGTAGAAGTGACAAACGACCTAAGGTATGCCTTTACCTACGTGAGCATACTCTCAGAAAATAAAGAAGAAGTGCTTGAAGGTCTAAAACACGCGGGTGGATTTATAAGGAGAGAAGTAGGTAAAGAAATAAAACTAAGATATATACCAGAGATAGTCTTTAAGATCGACGATTCACTGGATAGGGGAATGTATATGGACGAATTAATCAAAAAGGTCACTAAACACGATATGGAAAATAGTTCGTCTAATGAAGAAGTAGGAGAGTAATAATGTTAGACTTAACAGCAAAAAACATAATAGATACTATTCCTAAAAAAGATGACTTAGATAATATAATCGATTCTATAAAAAAATATGACACCTTGGTAGTGAGCTCACATGTAAGCCCTGATGGAGATAATGTGGGCTCTACCATGGGCTTCATAAAGGCTATTAATAAGCTTAATAAAAAAGTCTACTACGTTTTAGATGATCTCATCCCCGGCGATCTAGGATTTTTATGCGAAGGTGTCAAAAAATATACATCTGATGAATTTAGAAAAATAAACGAAGATAAGTATATTTTAATATCATTTGATTCAGCAGATAATGACAGGATCTGCACTTCTCAAAGCCTAAAAGACGAGGCTGAGTTTATAATTAACATAGATCATCACAATACAAATGACAGCTATGGAAAATATAATTACGTAATCGCAGAATACTCATCTTCATGTGAACTTTGCTTTAACCTTATATTGTATATGGAAAAGGTATTAGATGAAAAACTAATCGATGAGGACGTTGCTACATCGCTCTATGCTGGTATATTAACCGATACTGGAAACTTTAAGTATGAATCTTCATCACCGTCTACATTAAGGGCGGGGGCATATCTTCTAGAGCGCGGTGCAAAAAAACAAGAAATCGTAACTAAGCTTTTTCAGAATATGGATTTAAATGTTTTAAAAATATTAGGTGAAGCTATAAATAACATAGAGATAATAGGGGATAAGGTTTCTCTCATAGTGGTAGACATTGAAATGATGAAAAAATACTCCGTTTCATATGATCAGATAGATATTATAACAGATTACGCAAGAGACATCGAAGGAATAGAAGTCGGGATTTTTATAAAACAAAAATCTCCTGGAGAATTTAAGGTGAGCCTAAGGTCTAAAAACTACATAGATGTAAGTGAAGTAGCTAAAAGCTTAGGCGGAGGCGGCCATAAGAGGGCTTCAGGCCTTTCTCTTTACACAACTAAGGAAGATGCTATAAAAACTATAGTAGAAGCAGTTAAAAAGGCCGTGTATTAGAAAAAGTAAATTAATCCATAGTTATTTTTATATGGAAATTTACAATGGGATTTTACAAAAAGAAAAAGGAAAATATGGATAAGATAATAAATGTATTAAAACCACCAGGAATGACCTCATTTGATGTCGTAAAGGAAATGAAAAGAGTATTCGGTACAAAAAAAGTAGGGCATACTGGCACCCTTGATTCTGATGCAGCTGGTGTTTTACCTATATGTATAAATAGAGCTACAAAGGTATGTGATCTCATTTTAGAAAAAGATAAAACCTACCTTTGCGAAATGACACTTGGAGCAGTGACGGATACCTATGACTCATCAGGTATGGTTATGGAAAGAAGTGATTATTCCAATACAAAAGAGAATGATATAATTCGTGCCCTAAATTCATATATAGGAGAAATTGAACAGAAAGCTCCAATATACTCAGCATTAAAAGTCAATGGAAAAAGAATGTCTGATATCGCCAGAGAAGAGGGCCTCGAAAATATAGAACCTAAAATCAGGAAGGTAAAAATACATTCCATAGAGGTAATATCTATAGATATTCCAAAGGTATTATTTAGAGTACATTGTTCTAAGGGGACATATATCAGAAGCCTCTGTAAGGACGTCGGTGATGTGCTAAACACAGGAGCTTATATGTCTTTTCTGCTTAGAGAGTCAACCGGGAATTTTCATTTAGAAGATTCATTGACACTAGATGAAATCCACTCGCTATCCGAAGAAAAAAGACTAGAAAAATATCTATACGACGTGGATTATGCCCTCAAAGACATTGGGAGAATAGATATAAACAAAAATGCAATGAAGTATTATCTAAACGGAGGAAAAATAAACCCTGAGAGATATACTGTTACAGAGGAAACAACTCAAAAAGAAAGTTACCGTGTATATTGTGATGGACTATTTTTAGGTATAGGAAAACTTACCGATTATCAAAACAAAAAGCATCTCTATGGTGTTAAAAGGTTCTATATGGGGAATTAAATATACGTCGGCAATAATTGACACAAATTTTTGATACAAGAGGTGAATTATGAAGGTCTATAAATCACTTGATGAAATAAATATAAATGAATCAACTGTAGTTACTATAGGAAACTTCGATGGGGTTCATATTGGTCATCAAACGCTAATTAAATATACCATTGATAGAGCTAATTCACTTGGCTATAAATCAGTAGTATTTACATTTAGCAACCATCCAGTAAATTTTTTCAAACCGAATTCGGTAAAAAATATTATGTCAGAAGAGGAAAAAGAGGATTTTATAAATTACTTAGGCGCGGATATTCTAGTTACTATCCCTTTCGATGAATATATGACTAAAATATCTGCAGAAGAATTTTTAAGAGAAGACTTAATTGGAAAATTAAACATGAAATCAATAGTAGTTGGACATGATTTTTCCTTTGCAAGAAATAGGGAAGGTAACGCTAGATTTCTAGAGGACATGATAGAAAAATACGGCTATGAACTCAAGGTATTCAACCCTATTAAAGGAGAGGGGCAAAGAATAAGCTCAACTCTGATAAGGGAGGCAATTGAGTCAGGGGATATGAAAAAAGCTAAAGATTATCTCGGAAGATTTTTCCTCATGAAGGGAAAGGTATATAAATCAAAACAAAATGGAAGAAAAATCGGCTTTCCTACAGCTAATATGGAGATTGACGACGGTAGAGTACTGCCAAGGGGTGGTATATACGCATCCAGAGTAAAGGTTAGAGATAAATACTATTATGGAGCAACAAACGTAGGATACAATCCCACAGTAAAAGGCAAGGGCTACTCAATAGAAACCTACATATTTGATTTTGACGATAATATATATGGTGAAATTATAACTTTTGAATTTATAGAGAGAATTAGAGACGAGGTTAAGTTTGACTCGCTTGAAGAACTAGGAAAGCAGATTGAAAAAGATGCTGAGTATATTCGTGAAAACTTTATTTGCAAAACTGACGTAAATATGTTAAAATAATTACTGAAATCCACACGCTAGGCATTTGATACTCCGACTTATGCTTGGCTGTAGGAGTATAATATATTATGGAGGTACAAAATGATCAACAAAGAACAAATTATTAAAGATTTTGGAAGAACAGAAGGGGATACTGGTTCTCCAGAAGTTCAAATAGCTTTACTTACAGCTAGAATTAACGAGTTAAATGAACACTTAAAGGTTCATAAAAAAGACCACCACTCTAGAAGGGGTCTACTCAAATTAGTAGGTAGAAGAAGAAACCTACTTGGATATCTAAAATCTAAAGACCTTGAAGGTTACAGAACTTTGATTGCTAGACTTGGACTAAGAAAGTAGTTTCTGGCACTATATGGACCTGGCCATAAGATGGCGGGTCCATTTTTTTATGATTTTATTAAAAAAATATGGTATAATAATAATGTTAAAATTAAATAGGAGGATTAAGATGTTCGAACACAAAATTTTTGAAATGGAGCTTGCTGGTAGGACTCTAACGGTTGAGGTTGGCAGGCTAGCTGAATTTGCAAATGGAAACTGTCTAGTGAGATACGGCGACAGTATGGTAATGGTAAATACAACAAAATCACAAAAACCAAGAGATGGTATAGATTTCTTTCCACTAAGCGTTGATTACGAAGAAAAACTATATTCTGTGGGTAAGATACCTGGTGGATTTTTAAAAAGAGAAGGTAAGCCTTCTGAAAAGGCAGTATTAACTTCAAGGCTTATAGATAGACCTATTAGACCTCTTTTCCCAAAGGGGTTTAGAAATGACGTACAGGTAGTTGCAACAGTTCTATCAGTAGATCAAGACTGCACACCTGATATAGTAGCTATGATTGGTTCTTCTGTAGCACTATCAATTTCAGATATACCTTTTGATGGGCCAACTGGTTCAGTACTTGTAGGATTGGTAGATGATGAATTTGTCATCAACCCTAATTCCGAACAAAGGGAAAAATCTAAACTACATCTAGTCGTTTCCGGTACCAAGGACGCAATTATGATGGTTGAAGCCGGTGCTGAAGAGGTCGATGAAATGAAGGTTCTAGATGGAATCATGCTCGCTCACAAGGAAATTAAGAGAATAGTTGAATTCATTGAGAATATAGTGAGTGAGGTCGGTAAAGAAAAGGTAGAAGTAGAACTTCATGAGGTTGACCCTGAACTTAGAGAAAAGGTAGTTGAATACGCTAAAGATAAGATTAGAGACGCTGTACAAACAGTTGAGAAGGCCGAAAGACAAGAAAATATGGACAAGGCAACAGAGGAAGTTATAGAGTACTTCCAATCTCAAGCTGAAGAGGGCGAAGATATAACTAAAGACGTCGCAGAAGTCGTAGAAGATATAATTAAAAATGAGGTCAGATCCCTTATATCAGATGATCAAATCAGACCTGACAATAGAAAACCTACAGAGATAAGACCTATTTGGTGTGAAACTGGTAAGATACCTAGAACTCATGGTTCTTCAATATTCACTAGAGGGCAAACTCAAGTTCTTAATGTTGCTACACTAGGAGCTCTTGGAGATGTCCAAAAACTCGACGGACTAGATGAGGAAGAAAATAAGAGATATATGCACCATTATAACTTCCCTGCTTATTCAGTTGGTGAAGCAAGGCCTTCTAGAGGTCCTGGTAGAAGGGAAATAGGACATGGAGCCTTAGCTGAACGTGCTCTTCTTCCTGTAATTCCACCTCAAGAAGACTTCCCATATGCAATAAGATTGGTTTCTGAGGTACTTAGTTCAAACGGTTCATCTTCTCAAGCCAGTGTATGTGCATCAACCCTTTCACTTCTAGATGCGGGAGTGCCTATTAAGGATATGGTTGCCGGTATAGCAATGGGACTTATTAAACACAATGGAAATGTAACAGTTCTATCTGATATTCAAGGTTTAGAAGATCACCTTGGTGACATGGACTTTAAGGTAGCCGGTACTGAACACGGCGTCACTGCTATACAAATGGATATAAAAATTGCTGGTATTGACGAGCCGATACTTAAACAAGCTCTTAAACAAGCTAAAGAAGGTAGAATGCATATTCTAGGTGAGATGAGGAAAGTAATATCTGAGCCAAGACCAGAACTTTCTCCATATGCACCAAAAATTATAAAGCTTCTTATCAATCCTGATAAGATAAGAGATATAATCGGACCAGGAGGTAAAGTAATCAACAAGATAATAGACGAAACAGGCGTAAAAATAGATATCGAACAAACTGGAGAAGTCTATATTTCTGGAGTTGAAATGGAAAATATCGACAAGGCTAAGAAAATCATCGAAAGTATAGTAGAGGAGCCTGAAATAGGAAAGGTTTATAAGGGTACTGTAACTAGACTTATGAATTTCGGAGCATTTGTGGAAATTCTCCCTGGTAAAGAAGGACTTTTACACATCAGCCAAATCTCTAGAGAGAGAGTAAATAAGGTAGAAGATGTACTAGCAGTAGGTGATGAGGTAGAAGTTAAGATAATTGACATTGACGATAAGGATAGAATAGATCTATCAAGAAAAGTGCTTTTATAGTTAGCTAAAGTTTGCTATAATAGTAATAGTAATAAACCTGACAGTCTGGTTTTTCCAGACTGTTTTTTATGTATTAATTTTGAAAGGGAAGTTATGTTTAAAAAGTATACACTTGACAATGGACTTAGAGTGCTCTTAGAAGAAAACAACATAGTAAATTCCATCAGTATAGGTATAGTGTTCAAGGTTGGAAGCGAGAGGGAGATCGGTAGAAATTTGGGTATTTCCCATTTTATTGAACATATGTTATTTAAAGGAACCAAGACGAGAAGCGCTAAGGATATAACCAATGAAATAGATTATGTAGGTGGAGAGTTTAACGCATATACCACCAAGGATCACACAGCTTTTTACGTACATATACCATCTAAACACCTAGAGATTGGAATTGACGTACTCAGCGATATTATATTAAATTCAGTTTTTTCTCAGGAAGATATAGAGAAGGAAAAATCCGTAGTAATAGAGGAAATAAATATGTACAACGACTCTCCTGAAGATTATGTCTATGAAAACTTGGCTAGAAAAACTTATGGCAACTTTGGAATAGGTCATGATGTACTTGGAAATAAGGAATGTGTTCAAGGTTTTATGAGAGATGATATAATAAAGTATTTCAAAACTTACTACGTTCCTGACAATGCTGTAATATCAATTTCTGGTAGGGTAAACCCTAGTTACATTTTAGACTTAGTCAATAAGAAATTCTCTAAATTTCAGGGAGAGATTGATGGTAGAGAGGTAGTAGAAGTAAAAAATGATTTTTCAAAAGCCTTATACGCAGAAAATAAAACTAATGAGCAAATACAACTATCTATGATAATCGACAAGCCTCTGCCTAAAAATATAAAAGAGTATTTTATTTCTGAGATAATAACAAATTATATCGCGGCTACACCAAGCTCTGTGTTGTTTCAAAGGCTAAGAGAGGATAAAGCGCTTGTGTATGCGGTGGGAATCTCAGAAAATGAATACTCTAACAGGTCTGAGTATGAGCTTAGCGCATCATTTTCCATGGATAACGCAAATGAGGTCTTAAGAATAATACGTGACGAAATAGATAATCTTAAGAAAAACTACATAGATGACGATTTACTTGAAATACTTAAAGAACAATTGAAGGGATATTATTTTTTAGATTTGGAGGATACTGGCTGTAGGATGATTTGGTCTGCAAAGCTGATGTTGCTAAAAAATATTATTCTAACTGAAGAAGAAATTCAAGATATCATAGACTCAATAACCGTCTGTGAATTACAGGAAATGATCGATTTGAGTTTTAATTACGATTTAATTTCTCTGGCGCTAGTTGGAGAAAATATTGAGAAAGCGCAAATTGATCTAGACCTTTTCAATCCTTAAGATTTTATTACTTTTCTTTAAAATTTCGCATGAAATCAATATATATGATATAATTTTATAGTGAGTAATGGACAATGAACCGTAAGAAATAGATGAGGTGAGAAATTTGGCAACTAAGAAAAAATCGGGTTCAAAAAGACCTACAAAGAAAAAACTACCCAAGATAGATAGAGACGGCGTATTTTTTAACCCAGAGTATCACAACCTAGTGATAATTTTCATAGGGTTATTCCTTTTTTACGCTCTAATGACAAATTCTAAGGGACTTTTGCCAGAAATGTCCCAAAATATATTTAAGGGGCTTTTCGGAGGTTTGGCATATATAGTTCCAATAATTATGATAGTTTTTGGGGTGTTGGGACTTATAGATGGAAGTGAGACAATAAGAAGAGTGAGAAGAACAAAGGTGTATTACTTAATCATCATATACATCTTCATTTTCTATGGTTTGATTCACTTTGCAACACTGCCAACAAGATCTCCGCTCAAATTACCTATATTAAAAGACGTTATGAAAATGGGCGTTACAAATGAGGGTATTGGACTTATACCTACAGTAATAACCTATTACCTAACTCATGTATTCGGAGTTTTTGGCACATGGCTAGTAGTTATATTTGCTCTTATTATATCTGCGCTATACGTATTTAATATATCGATAAGCGACATAATATCAAAGGCTAAGTCAAATCCAAAACTAGAAAAAGCCGATGAAGATGCTGGATGGCATACTAGATTTAATATTTTTAAAAAGAACGCTCTAGAGACGATATCCGATGAGGTTGAAGATGACACTTATGCAAATACTGGCTTTTTTGGAAAGTTTAAATCTCTTTTCACGAAGCCTGATTACAGCGATGAACAGACTCTTATGGCAGATTTAGATGGTTTTTCAGATGCAGATGAAGAAGATGATGGTGATAAGACAATAAAAATAGTTGGATTTAATAAGTCAGATGATGATTATCTAGAAATATTAGAAGGTACTCGAAGCATACCTATGGATGACTTAGAACTCCTCCAGAATCTGCAAAAAGCGAATCAAAATACCGTAACTAATTCCGTGGATAATCCTAACTTCAATGAAGTCGAGGAGTTAGATCTAGATGGAGACAATGGCATAAGGAATTACACAAAGAGTAATTTTGACAATGATGATGGAGTAGGCAATCTTTCTAATACTCTAGACGGAAAGACGCTTGGCTCTCTGGACAGGGATAAGGCTGATCAGATGGCACTCCTACAAGATTTTAACGACGTTAAGATATCTCAGCCGGATAAAGTTAAAAAGGCCAAGAAGAGCAAAAAATACATTAAACCAAGTGTTGATCTCTTAAATAATGTATTTTCTAAAGGCGATGACAATTCAAAACGCAAGATTAGAGAAAATGCAGATAAGTTAATAAACACACTAAATGATTTCGGTATCGAGGCGAAAATATTACAAGCAACAGTAGGACCTACTATAACTAGATACGAAATTCAACCAAAACCAGGAATTAAGGTGTCTAAAATAGTTGGTTTAACTGATGATATAGCATTATCACTGGCAGCAAAGAGCATTAGGATAGTGGCTCCTATACCTGGAAAAATGGCTATAGGTATCGAGGTTCCAAATGAAAAGGCCAGTATGGTCGGGATAAAGGACATTCTATCAAGTCCCGAATTCACAACTCACAAATCAAACCTGGCTTTTGGATTAGGAAAAGACGTATCTGGTGGTATAGTAGTTGCGGATATAGCCGATATGCCGCACTTGTTAATCGCTGGTTCAACAGGTTCTGGTAAGTCTGTTTGTATAAATACGCTTATAAGCTCAATATTATTTAAAGCGTCTCCTGAAGATGTAAAAATGATCATGATAGATCCCAAAATGGTTGAGCTCGCAAACTACAACGGAATACCACACTTGATGCTTCCTGTTGTAACTGACCCTAAAAAAGCTGCAAATGCTCTAAATTGGGCGGTTAGTGAGATGAATAGAAGATATAAATTATTTGCTGAAAATCAAGTTAAAGACATCAAGGGATACAACGAAAAAATCTCTGAAAAAATGCCAAAAATTGTAATAATAATCGATGAGTTGGCAGATCTTATGATGGTTAGCTCAAATGATGTCGAGGCTTCTATATGTAGACTGGCCCAAATGGCAAGGGCGGCTGGTATGCACCTCATAGTAGCTACTCAAAGGCCTTCAGTCGACGTAATCACAGGGCTTATAAAATCTAATATCCCTACGAGGATTTCTTTTGCCGTATCTTCAAGTACCGACTCTAGGACTATTTTAGATGAAGGTGGAGCAGAAAAACTTCTCGGAAAGGGAGATATGCTATACTATCCAGTTAATGCTGCCAAACCTTATAGGATTCAAGGTGCTTTTATAGGAGAAGACGAATCAGAGAGGGTTGTAGATTTTATAAAAGATCAATACAAGGATGTTGACCTAGAGCCTGCTAGCGAGGAAATTATGGAAGAAATCAACAATGCTAAATTCTCAATGTCTGATGATAGAGATGAATTTTTAGATGAAGCCATAAACTTCGTGGTCGAAAATGGTCAGGCATCATCATCTATGCTTCAGCGTAAGTTTAGAATTGGATTTAATAGGGCAGCAAGGATAATAGACTCAATGGAAGAGATGGGAATAATTGGTCAGAGCGAGGGTTCTAGACCTAGAAAAGTATTAATATCAAAAGAAGACTTAGAAAAGAGGAGTGTATGATAAATGTAGCGCTTGAATCCTTGGGATGCTCTAAAAATCTCGTAGATGCTGAGATAATGCTCGGAATACTCAAGGATAGAGGATTTAACTATATAGATGATTTTGAAGAAGCTGATATTATCATAGTTAACACCTGTGGTTTTATTGAAAGCGCAAAAGAAGAATCTATAGATACTATAATAAATTACGCCGGATTAAAGGAATCTGGAAACTTAAAAAAACTAGTAGTTACTGGGTGTCTCGCTCAGAGATACCCAGATGAGCTAATGGAGGAAATACCTGAGATAGATGCTATTGTTGGCACGGGAAGCTATCAAAACATAGAGGATGTACTTGACGAGATAAACTCTGAGCATAAGGCCAAGGATGTAGGAGAGATAAACTTTGTATTTGATGAGACACTTCCTAGATTTATTACAACACCAAGATACATGGCTTATTTAAAAATAGGTGAGGGATGCTCAAACAGGTGTACATATTGCATAATACCTAAGCTACGTGGCGATTATAGAAGTAGACCTATGGAAGATATAATAAACGAAGCTCATAAACTTGCTGAAAGCGGAGTAAGAGAACTCGTCGTCATCGCACAGGATACTACTAAATACGGAATAGATTTATACGGCAGGCAGAGACTTGGTGATCTATTGGAAGAACTGGAAAAAATAGAGGGTTTTCACTGGATTAGGGTAATGTATATGTATCCTGAGACCATTGATGAAAAAACCATAGAAGTTATATCAAAATACGATAACATAGCCTCATATTTTGATATGCCTATCCAACACTCAAGTAATAAAATATTAAAGCTGATGAATAGACACACAACTAGAGAGGATATTTTAAATAAAATAAATGATATCAGAAGTAAAATTCCAAATGCAACCTTAAGAACCACATTTATAGTTGGTTTTCCGGGTGAAACTAAAGAAGATATAGAAGATCTAAAGGATTTTATAAAGAAGGTCGAGTTTGATAGACTCGGTGTATTTACCTATTCTAGAGAGGAAGACACACCAGCTGATAAATTGCCTGGACATATGGATCAGGAGATCATGGATGAAAGAAAAGACGTCATTATGATGATTCAGCAGGATATATCCCTAAAAAAGAACAGAGAGAAGATTGGCAAAGTATATGAAACACTTATAGAGGAAAAAGTTGAAGATAAAGTGTATATGGGAAGGACTATATTTGATGCAGAAGAAATTGACTGCCAAGTTTACGTACACACTGATGACGATCTTGAAATAGGGGAATTTTACGACGTGTTAATTAACGATGCTAGCGAGTATGACCTAATAGGAGGTATGAATTATGAATATGAATCTACCAAATAAACTTACACTTTTCAGGATATTTTTAATACCTTTATTCGTCATAGTTATGATGATTAATTTTAAGTATAGATATTCTTTCACGTGTTTGATTTTTATAGTTGCATCTGTAACCGATTATTTTGATGGTATGTTGGCTAGAAAGTATAATTTAATTACCAACTTTGGTAAATTCATGGATCCTTTAGCAGATAAACTCCTAGTGTTGACGGCCTTTATCTGTCTTGTAGATGTACAGTTCGTAGCGCCTTGGGTTGTCGCTATAATAGTCGCAAGGGAAATGACTGTAAGCATAATTAGAGCTATAGCAGCGGCAGATGGAAAAGTAATAGCAGCGGCAAAAAGTGGAAAGATAAAAACCGCTACTCAGATGGTGTCCATAATTTTAGTGTTAATCGCGGGTCAATTACTAAATCCTACGCTTTTATTCATCAGTCAGATTTTGGTAATGCTTGCGGTATTCTTTACTATATACAGCGGTTGGGAATATATATACAATAATAGAGAAATTTTTATGGATGTAAATTAGGTAATTTGTTATGAGAGCTGATTTTTACTTAAAAACTATTAAAATTTCAATTTTGGCATTGATAGTAGGCTTGATTTCAGGAGGTATCTGTGCTTTTTTCGGAAGGGTTTTAATTTCAATAACGGATTTTAGATATTTACATTTTAATATGTTAATTCCATTTTTACCTTTCGCTGGCCTTGTTACGATTTTTTCATACCATAAAATTAATAAGAGGTCTATGAAAGGTATGGGACTCGTTTTTGATGTTGCAAATATCGATTTAGTCGATAGCCAACTAAAACAAGACAATGTGGTAATAGGAAATGATATAAATAAAAAAGGGAAATTGAATAAAGGTAATGATCTTCAAAAGACGTCTATACCATTACTCTTAGTACCTTTGGTAATGGTAAACACTTGGATAAGCCATATTTTTGGGGCTAGTGTAGGTAGAGAGGGAGTTGCAGTGCAAATAGGTGCTACTGTGTCAAACTTTTTAGGTAACTTACTACATAGTGATATGGATAAAGAAACATATGTTAAGGTCGGTATGGCCGCCGGTTTTTCGGGATTATTTCAAACTCCAATAGCGGCAATATTTTTTGCTCTTGAGGTATTAAAGATTGGAAAGATGGATTACAAAACCCTTCTTCCATTAATAATATCATCTTTTAGTGCGTCTTATACCTCTAGACTTCTAGGATTGGAAAAATTTCAAGTACCAATTACAAAACAGCTCATTATCAATCCTATGGTAGGTGCTAAGCTGATTATCGTAGGTTTGGTTTTTGCTATTATGGGAATTATTTTCGTGATATCTGTATCTAAACTAAAAAAAGTAAATTCCAAGTATCTTACCAACCCATATATCAGGATTTTTATTATCGGAATTATAATATCCCTAATTTCTTTCTTATTGATGAGGGGTAGGTACTCAGGTCTTGGAACTAACTTAATAAGTTCAGCTTTTAGCGGTGGAGTAATATATAAGTACGACTTTTTCTTAAAGTTATTACTGACTGTATTATCTCTATCATGTGGATTTCAGGGTGGAGAAGTCACTCCGCTCTTTTCAATTGGTGCTAGTTTGGGTATGATTTTAGGAGGATTTTTAGGATTAGATCCAATATTATGTTCCGCCCTTGGTTATGCTGCGATGTTTACAAGTTCTGCCAACGTACTTCTTGCAGGAATATTTATCGGCTGTGAGGTCTTCGGATTTATAAATTTCCCAGCATTTTTCATAGTTTGTTCAATAGCATATTTTTTTAATTTTGGAGTATCTATGTACGGCGGACAAGCTAGAATTAAATTTTAAATTTTTTCGTTTAATAATTTTCTATTTACGTAAAAATTGTACATTATTCTAATAGGAAGATATTTATGTCCTTAGCATAAATTATATATGGATATAGGTGTTGACCAGTTAGCGTTTTTATATTATTATTAATTTGAACTGTGGTTCTATAATGATGAGAGGTGATATTATGACAATAGATGAAGGAAAATTAAAAGCATTAAATGACGCTATATCTAAGATAGAAAAGGACTTTGGTAAGGGCTCTGTAATGAAGCTAAACGAAAGTTCTACAATGGATATAGATTGTATATCCACTGGTTCAATAGGTCTTGACGTAGCGTTGGGAGTTGGAGGAATTCCTAGGGGAAGAATCGTTGAGATATACGGTCCTGAGTCTTCAGGTAAGACAACAGTAGCTCTACACTGTGTAGCAGAAGCTCAAAAAGATGGTGGAATAGCTGCATTTATAGATGCAGAACACGCACTAGACCCTATATACGCAAAGGCTATAGGCGTTGACGTTGAAAATCTGATTATTTCTCAACCAGATACTGGAGAGGACGCTCTTGAAATAGCAGAGGCTCTTATAAGAAGTGGAGCTGTTGATATAATTGTAATCGACTCAGTAGCTGCATTAGTCCCTAAGGCTGAAATCGAAGGAGTAATGGGAGGATCTCACGTGGGTCTACAAGCTAGACTTATGTCACAAGCGATGAGAAAGTTAACTGGTCCTATAAAAAAAGCCAATGCAACAGCTGTATTTATAAATCAACTTAGAGAAAAGGTCGGTGTTATGTACGGCAGCCCAGAGACTACCTCAGGTGGTAGAGCTTTAAAATACTACGCTTCTGTTAGACTTGACGTTCGTAGGATAGATTCTATCAAACAAGGGGATAAATTCCTAGGAAATAAGACCAGAGTCAAGGTCGTAAAAAATAAGGTGGCCCCACCTTTTAAACAAGCTGAGTTCGATATAATGTATGGAGAGGGTATCTCTAAGTATGGAGATCTACTTGAAGTTGCTGCAGGCATAGATGTAGTTAAAAGATCTGGTGCATGGTATGCTTATGGAGAAACTAAGCTAGGTCAGGGTAGAGAAAACTCAAAAAAATTCCTTGAGGAAAATCCAGACATGGCAAATGAAATTGAACAGAAGGTAAGGGAACACTATAATTTAAGACCTAAATCAAACAAGGAAGAGACTAAAGAAAACTCAGGAGAGCAAATAGAAATAGAAGAGATATAATATATAAACGTAAAAATCACCTAATATCTACTTATATGAGTCTGTAAAATATTTTGTGTAT
>JASBZE010000008.1 GCA_029983575.1 Peptostreptococcaceae bacterium | reverse complement strand
AGAAATAGAAAAAATCTATTAAAACGCTGTTGACAGAAAAATAGTACTGGAGTATACTTAAGGCAAATTGATAAATAAAAAATTATATCAATTGTTATTTTAAAAATATGAAAGGAAGTGATTTGATTGTGATAGTTCATTTATAGAGTTTAATAAAAAAATGTTAAATGTATAATTATTAAAAAGAGGTGATGTTAATGATTTTTAGGAAAAAAATGATCGTAAGCTTTTTTTTGTCGTTAGTACTTTGTGCTAACTTTATCCTGTTTGATAATAGCAAGTATATTGCCGACGCTTCTCCAAATGAAATAACAACTTATTCTAAAAGTTCTAATGATGGTAAGTGGATAAAGTCAAATAATGGAAAATGGTGGTATAGACACAGTGACGGCAGTTATACAAAAAATAATTGGGAAAAAATAAGTGGATACTGGTACTATTTTGATGAAAGTGGATGGATGGTTGTCGGTTGGAAAAAAATAGAGGATAAATGGTACTATTTTAACCAAAATGGTGAAGGTACCGAAGGACAAATGAGAACAGGAACTCTTTACAAGAATGGGAAGAAACATGTTTTTAATTCAGGAGGTTCATTATATATAACAGAATTACCGGTTAATAGAACTAGGCAATCGAAAGATAATTGGTGTTGGGCTGCTTGTTCAGAAATGGTAGGAGGATATGAGGTTAATAATTATAGAACACAGAGTGATATAGTAGAGTATATCAAGGGTTCTAGTTCTATAGATGAAGGGGGAACGAATGATGAAATCAGAAGATCAGTGGACTATGCATCTAGAAATAGTAAAGTATCATATATACAAAACTCTCCTTTTTCTTATGAAAAAGTAATAGATAAAATAGACGCAAATAAGCCATTTATACTTACTATTTTATGGAGTAGTACAAATGGTCATGCAATTGTTTGTTCAGGTTATAATTTAAACGCTAGAAGTTTACAGTGTATAGATCCTATTTATCCTAATGAAAATTCTTATTACTCTTATTCTAGGTTGGTTAATGGAATGACAATATCGTCAGGAACTGGTAATTATGATTGTACGATATATTACTAAGGAGGAATAATATGAATTTTAAAAATAAACTTAATATAATAAATTTTTTCCGAGCGTTCATAATGATTTCGCTTTTGTTAGCAATGAGTTGTGCAAATGTTTATGCAAATAATAAAAATGGATGCTGGATAAATAAAAATGATAATTGGTTCTACAACATTAATGGTAAGTTACTGAACAATAGATGGTTCTCTAAAGCGAATAATTGGTATTACTTTAATGAAAACGGTACAATGAAAACTGGATGGCTGAAATATAATAAGAGTTGGTATTATTTTGATGCTTCCGGAAAAGAAGCTATAAAATCTTGGAGATATATAGATAATAACTGGTATTACTTTTTATCAAATGGTAAAATGGCGAAGGGATTCTTTGAATCTGATGGTCTTTATTACTTCTCAGATAATTCAGGTAGACTATTAACGAATACGGAAAAAGTAATAAATGGAAATCTATATAGTTTTGATTTTAATGGAAATATATCAATGAAGGATAAAAATTTCTTAAATAATTTAATTTCTTCATATAATGATATAGGAAAATATAGTATTGACTGCATTTTAAACCCACCAAATAAAAAATATCTCCTATCTGATAATATAAAAAAAGAGACATTGCAGTTAATAAAAGATATGGATTTAAAAGAAGATAGATCAAAATCAAGTGTAAATTTAGGAGGGGGATTAACATTATATATAACCGATATATCAAGTAATAAAAAAGACAAACTAGAAGTGTCAAATCAATATGTTTATATAAATAATGTTAAGTACAGAGGGTGCTCAGGTAATGTAAAGAAGTTAGAAAGGGTACTATATGATAATTATTCTAAGTTAAACTGAAAAATAGGAGGCTTATGATGAAAAAAATATCACTAATTATTATGACGTTCTGTATATCACTAACATGTATATACATTTCAAAAACTTATACCCAAAACTCTTATGCAGACTTAGAATCAAGAGTTTATATGGAAAATTTAGGTAATAGTGTAGATAGTAAGGATATATATGAAGATTCAGAAAGGCTAGCTACATTTTTAGAAAAGAATGAGTTAAATATAAGTAAAATGAGTAATGTCGATTACGAAAATGCAATAAAAATTTATACTGATATAGATATCAAAGATAACGGAGAAACATTATATAATCATCTAGAGAAACAACCATATATATGGAGTGTTCCTGTTTATCAAGAAAAATATAGAGTAGAATATAGTAAATCAATGCCATTAAATAATAATGCAAAAAAATTATTAAACGAGGATGAAATAGAGTTTATAAAATCTAGTGTAGGAAAATATAGATTTTCAAATGTTAAAGTTTATGATAAAAATTTAGTTGATTATAGGAAAATAGTAGATGATAAGATAAAGGACTTAGGTTTAAGTACAAAAAACATAAAAGTAAGGTTTTTAGGAGGAATAAATAATAATAGGTATCTAAAAGCTGTTATATTTATAGACTACAAACCAGAATATATAATTCCATTCGACTTAAAAACATCAAGTAAATCAACTATGACATATAGTTATGAAGTTTTGAATTTTAAAGACTATATGTTGATGTTACAGAATAAATAAACAAGTTGTTATTGTCTGTGATTATGAAATTATTTTGTGTATCAGTGCACATTATATTTATTGGTGATGCTGTAGAATAGATAAATCTATTCTCAGCATCACTTTTAGGTTGTATAATATACAGAGTTGATGAGAAAAATTGGTTCTATGTCAAATAACGTTAATGACAAAGGTAAAAAATGGTTGACATAATTATACATTAGTGGTTAAATAGTATATAGAAAAATTATATGATTAAGTCTTTTAAGCTAGTCCAGAGAGACTGGGAAGGATATCTATCGCAAGGACCGAGAGTCCAATATTACCTAGGGATAAGTGTACCCATAGGAGAATTTAGCGAATTTTTATGTAGATAGTTCCCTGCACCTCTTGGTGTGGGGATTTTTTTATAAGCCTTAATCTCAAGGGGTGGAATATGAATAATTACGATTTAATTCAAGGAAAAAATAGAACGATTGTGGCAATCGACACGGATGAGTACGATAAAGCGGTTAAGTTAATAGACTCGCTTGAAGGTGGGGTAGAGATTTTTAAAGTTGGTCTCGAGCTTTACCTTACCACGAGAGGGAAAATTTTAGATTATCTCAAGAAGTTAAATAAGAGAGTTTTTTTAGATCTTAAGTTTCACGATATACCAAATACAATGAAAAATGCAGTGAGATCTGTAATGAAAGACGAGGTTTGGATGATGACAATCCACGTCACAGATTTTCAATCGATGAAAGCTTGTGCAGATATGGCAAGAGAAGAGGCACAAAGGCTTAATATAGATAAGCCGATAATTGTCGGGGTAACTGTTCTCACATCTATGTCAAATGAAGATTTGGAATCTATAGGATGTGTGGGAGATACTAAGTCTCTCGTTTTAAAGAGGGCTAAGCTTGCAAAAGAAGCTGGACTTGATGGTGTTGTGTGTTCTGCTCATGAGGCGAGCGAGATTAAAAAAGTTTGCGGGGATGATTTTATTACGGTTTGTCCGGGAATCAGACCTAAAACAGCTGAGGTTGGAGATCAAAAGAGGGTTATGACTCCTGCCATGGCAATAGAGAATGGAGCAAACTACTTAGTAGTTGGGAGACCTATTACAAAAGCGGAAAATCCAAGACAGGCAGCGGATAATATAAATGCTGAAATTGATGCCTATATAAATGAAATAAAAAAATAAGGAGGATGTTATGAAGGCAAAATTAATACTAGAAGACGGTACTGAATTTAACGGCAAGGCATTTGGCTATACAAAGTCATCTGTTGGAGAGGTAGTGTTTAATACCTCAATGACTGGATATGGTGAGATACTTACAGATCCTTCATATTACGGACAGATAGTTACTCTGACCTATCCTCTAATAGGTAATTACGGTATAAATTTCGAGGATCCTGAATCTAAGGGAGTTTACGTAAGAGGTCTTATTGTTAGAGAAAAATGTGACATGCCGAATAACTTTAGATGTGAGATGGACTTAGATACATACCTTAAACAAAATAAGGTTATAGGGCTTGAAGGGATAGATACTAGGGCTCTTACTAAAATTTTGAGAAATCACGGAACTATGAGAGGAATTATAACTGTTGAGACTTCAGATACTCTAGAAGATGTAAAACCTAAGCTAGATAAGTTTGATATAAGTGATGCAGTTATGAATGTAACTAGAAAAGAAATTGAAAAGATTCCTGGGAACGGTAAGAAGGTAGCTGTATTAGACTTTGGTATTAAAGAAAATATTCTAAGGTCACTAAAGAAAAGAGATTGTGATATGACGGTATTTCCAGCGGATTTCAAACCAGAGGACATTTTAAATGGCGATTTTGATTTGGTATTTTTATCAAATGGACCTGGAGATCCTAAGGACCTTAAAGAGCAAATTGAAAATATAAAGGCACTTATAGGTAAAATTCCAATTGCCGGTATTTGTCTAGGTCACCAACTTATGGCACTGGCAATGGGCGGAGATACTACTAGATTAACATTTGGTCACAGGGGAGGAAATCACCCAGTAATTGATAAAAGACATGACAGGGTGTTTATAACTTCTCAAAACCACGGATACTATGTTAAAGATGTTCCAGAAGGTATGGAAGTTAGTCATGTAAATTTAAACGACAATACGATATCAGGAATGAGACATAAGGAACTTCCTATATTTACAGTACAATATCATCCGGAGGCTTGCCCTGGTCCACAGGATTCAGGATATGTATTCGATGAGTTTTTAGAACTAGCGGATAAGTAGTCGTGGGAGAATTATATAAATTACCGATATTGAGTAGCAAAATAGTTTTAAGATTTGATGATGTGTAATATAGATAAGTAAATTGAGATAAATTAGAAAGGAAAAAATATGCCTAAGATAGATAGTATAAAGAAAACTTTAGTAATAGGTTCAGGACCAATAATAATAGGTCAGGCTGCGGAGTTTGACTACTCTGGAACACAAGCATGTGAAGCCCTTAAGCAAGAAGGGGTAGAGGTAGTTCTCGTAAACTCAAACCCTGCTACCATTATGACTGATAGGGAAGTTGCAGATAAGATTTACATCGAACCATTGACAGTTGAATTTATAGAGAAGATAATTCAAAAGGAAAAGCCGGATTCTCTGCTAGCAGGTATGGGTGGACAGACAGGTCTAAACATGGCTATGAAATTATCTGAGCTTGGAATTTTAGAAAAATACGGCGTTAAAGTAATTGGTACGCCAATAGAAGCAATTCAAAAAGGCGAGGACAGAGATACATTTAGAGAGGTTATGAAGGAGATTAACCAACCGATAATCGAATCTGAAATAGTGACAAACTTAGAAGATGGATTGAAGTTTGCAGAAAAAATAGGTCTACCTCTAGTTGTAAGACCAGCATATACACTTGGCGGAACAGGTGGGGGAATTGCAAACACAAAAGAAGAGCTAGAAGAGATTCTAGTTCATGGACTATCCCTCAGCCCAGTTAGTCAAGTCCTACTAGAAAAGTGCATAAGCGGTTGGAAGGAGATAGAGTTTGAGGTTATAAGGGATGCAAATGGAAGTTGTATAACAGTTTGTTCAATGGAAAACATAGACCCAGTTGGTGTACACACAGGAGATTCAATAGTAGTGGCACCTTGTCAGACACTTTCAGACAAAGAATATCAAATGCTAAGAACTGCTTCAATAGATATAATAAATGCAGTAGGAGTTGAGGGTGGTTGCAACGTGCAGATAGCTCTACATCCAGATAGCATGGAATATGCGATAATAGAGATAAATCCAAGGGTTTCTAGATCTTCAGCACTAGCTTCTAAGGCGACCGGTTATCCAATAGCTAAGGTTGCAGCAAAAATTGCTCTAGGATACAGACTTGATGAGATAAAAAATGCCGTAACTCAAAAGACATTGGCTTGTTTTGAGCCGGCAATAGACTATGTAGTCGTAAAAATTCCTAAGTGGCCTTTTGATAAATTCAAGCACGCCAATAGAAAATTAGGAACTAAGATGATGGCAACAGGTGAGATAATGAGTATAGGAAGTAATTTCGAAGCAGCTTTACTTAAGGGTATTAGGTCTTTGGAAATAGGAAAGTACTCACTAGTTCATAAATTCTCTGAGGAAAGGACATTAGAGGAACTCAAAAAGAGGGTAGTAGTTCCTGATGACGAGAGACTATTTGATTTAGCTGAACTAATCAGAAGGGGATATAGCATAGATATGATCGAACATATCACAGGTATAAACAAGTGGTTTATTAATAAGATCAAGTGGATTGTCGAGCAAGAAGAACTTCTTAAGGGAATGAAGATAGAGGATTTGAACAAGGATTATCTATTAAACCTAAAGAGAAAGGGATTTGCTGACAAGGCAATAGCAGATCTGATGAAGATAACTCAAGAGAAGGTTCAAGAATTAAGAAACCTTTATAACGTCCTACCTTCATACAAGATGGTCGACACTTGTGCAGGAGAGATAGATGCGATAAGTCCATACTACTATTCAACTTATGAAGAATATGATGAAGTAGTAGTAAGTGATAAGAAAAAAATAATAGTTCTAGGTTCCGGCCCTATAAGAATAGGTCAAGGTATAGAGTTTGATTACTGCTCAGTTCACTGTGTAAAATCACTTAGAAACCTAGGAATAGAAACCATAATAATAAACAACAACCCAGAAACCGTAAGTACGGACTTCGATACATCAGATAAATTGTATTTTGAACCGCTTACAGAAGAAGAGGTAATGAATATAATAGAAAAAGAAAATCCTGATGGGGTAATACTTCAGTTTGGAGGACAGACTGCTATAAAACTAGCTAAGTATCTAAGCGATAAAAATGTTCCAATACTAGGAACTAAGTTTGAGGATATAGATGCGGCAGAAGATAGGGAGAAGTTTGACGAATTGCTAGAAAAACTAAACATAAATAGACCTAAGGGTAAGGGTGTTTGGTCAGTTGCAGAAGGAATTGAAGAAGCAGAGTCACTAGGATACCCAGTTCTAGTAAGGCCTTCATACGTATTAGGAGGTCAAGGTATGGAGATAACTTATGACGAGGGTAGGTTAACTCAATACTTAAGCGACGCATTCGAAAGGGATCCACAAAACCCAGTACTTATAGATAAATACCTCACAGGTAAGGAGATAGAAGTAGATGCAATCTGTGACGGGGAAGAAATACTGATACCGGGAATAATGGAACACTTAGAGAGGGCAGGAGTTCACTCAGGAGACTCTATAACAATGTATCCAAGCCAAAGTATATCTGATAAAATGAAAGAAAAAATCCTAGATTACACTAAGAAGATGGCAATTAATCTAAATGTAATCGGAATGGTAAATATACAATTTATCGAGTTCCAAGATGAGCTTTATATTATCGAAGTAAACCCAAGAGCATCTCGTACAGTACCATATATATCAAAGGTTAGTGGTGTGCCTATAGTTGATTTGGCTACTAGATGTATGATGGGAGAAAAACTAAAGGATATGGGATATGGAACTGGAATATACAAAACTCCAGATGTTATAGCAGTAAAAGTTCCAGTGTTCTCAATGAGTAAGTTGTCAAGAGTTGAAGTTAGTCTGGGACCTGAAATGAAGTCTACAGGAGAAGTGCTAGGAGTTGGAGAAACTTTAGAAGAAGCATTATTTAAAGGATTTTTAGCAGCTGGAATGAAGACGGCTACAGACAATATGACAGCCCTAGCTACAGTAAACAACCACGATAAGGATGAGTTTATTGAAATAGCTAAAGATATGGCGAAGATCGGATATAAGTTTATAGCGACAAGTGGTACTGCAGAAGTTCTAAAAGAAAATAATATAGAAGTAGAAGTGGTAAATAGGGTCGAAGAGGCTAGACCAAATATACTAGATGTAATCAGAAATAACCAAGTAGACATGGTCATCAATACTCCAACAAAGGGTAATGACTCAAATAGAGATGGTTTCAAGATAAGAAGAACGGCTATAGAGTATAATATAGACATGATGACTTCACTAGACACCTTGAGAGCTAGGGTAAATGTAAAGATGAAGAACTTTACTAGAGATCTTATGAAGGTATATAATATTTCTGAAATATAGCTCTATAATAGAGGTAAGTGTATAATATATTGCGTTGATGAGAAAAAATTAAGTCTAAGGATATATAGTTTTTTCTCTCAACGCTTTTTTTTGGAATAAATGGTTGTATAATCTTAGTGTGGCTAGTTGCCAGAAAAAGGACTACCCACACTACTTGACATGAAACCAAATTTAAATACAGCGTGTTTTTTTATTAAAGTATTGATATTCATTATATTATTGTATAATATATAGTTGTAGGAAGAAGGCGTTAAGTAAGTGTGTGATTTAAAAACAATGGAGGAATCATGAAAGAAAAGTTACTAAGGAGAAATTTAATCAATATTAGAGGTCTACAACTTATAGCATTCTCGGCTGTACTATATATAATTATTTACTTCCAAACAAATGCCTATGGAAAGGAAAAAAATATATTCGACGTTGTACTGTTTGGAAAAGGTATTGTTTCAGATTATGCTGAGATGATTTTGTTTGTAACTATGCCATTTTTTGTATCATATGTTTCTCTATACTGTATCAATAAAGACGAGAAGAACAATTTTATAAATATATTGCTAAGTAGATATACCGAAAGAAGAAGATACTTTAGTAAAAAGATTTTATCTTCTATGCTGACTGGTGGTATTGTTGCCATAACACCATATATTATTGGATTTATGATATTTAGTTTAAAATATCATATTATTAATATAGATATATTTGATGTTGGCGTATATGAGAATATATTTTCGGGACTGATGACTTCAAATCCAATATTGTTCTATTTTTTCAATATACTCGTGGTTTTCTTTTTTGGAGTGTCTACAACTTCATTAACTTTATTAATAAAATATACATTGAAAACAAAGAGAGAGGTAGAGGTGATAATGCCATTTGCTATACATATTTTTATTATGCTATGTTCTTCGGTATTTTATAGCTTGCCTTTCTATGACAATATGTATTATAAGGATGCAATTTTTGTGAAGCCGATGGGAATATGTGTTTATATAGTGATACCAATTGTATTATGGGGGTTGTATTATGTCAAAGCAAAAAATAGGGATATACTCTAGAGGATTTTTTTCTAGAAAATACATAGCTTTGATGATGGTAAATTTACTGGCTATGTTTGCTGTAAACCTCTATAATTTTTTAGATTTATTTCAAGATAGGAGATACCTTAATGAACAGACTCATTCTGTAATTAAATATGCGACGGATTTATTTAATATATACGCTATTTGGGCAGTGTTTGCTATAATACCTATAGTACTTTATAGCTCAATATTAAAGGAAGAAGAGATTTACTTTGTAATCAGGTTAGGTAGGAGTAAAATGTATAAATTAAATATGCGATTTACTCTTAAATTTGCTATTATAAATTCTATACTTAATACTCTAATAGGAACTACTTGTATATTTATATTTTCGGGAATTGTTTCTATTATGTATATAATATACTCGATTCTATTTAATATATTTATATTTCTCTTTTTTATAGAGATTTACAGAGTTTTTTCGTCAATATTTAAAAATAGGGTAGTGCCGTATATCTTTGTAATAGTTGTTGCCTTGATAATAGATAATTTTCCAGTAGTAGCGATCTTTTTGAGGGCAATGAATATACAGTACGATGAAAACCTAGTAACAAAATTTATTATAATGGCTTTTATAATAATTATGGAATTTATTGATGAGAAAATCTATATAAATAGAGATATGTTAGAAGTGTAGTGCAAGAATAAAGTTTATGATGGATATGGAATATTGGGGAGGTATGGATTTGAGCAAGATTAATATCAAGTCACTCAAGATTAATACCAAGTTAATTTTGATGATAATAGTATCAATACTTCTTTTTATTAAATTTAAATACGTAATTGCCAATGTAGATAATAGCACTGGATTAGGGGTGTTTGGTTTTTTAAAAATTGACACGGATGGTTCGGTTGCAAGTATTATATTGAACAATGATATACTTATAATAACTTTTATATTAATACTTTTGTTATATGGAAATAGGATGATAAACAGCCTAGCCTTATCTTATACTTACGAATTTATTCGAAATAAGAGTCGCAGAAAGTACTATATTAAATACATATTACAAACTTTTAAATTTGTGTTAATTATAGTATTTATACCTTTTTTATATTCATTTGTAATGGGGCAGGTAGCTATAGATAAGAATCTATTAATTTCAATTAATTTATGGGAGTTTTTCGTTCTAGGTATGTTGGTTTATGGAATGATATATGTTCTTGGACGTGATATAAATTTATCATATTTCCTTAGTATATTATCCATCATTATATATATCTTTATTACTAAAGTGTTTACATACTTAAATATTGTTTATATTAGAGTTGATATACTGTTAATAGCTTTACTAATAAAAGTGATTTTAATATTAATAGTGGGGAGCATCACATACGTTAAGTATTCTCGTAGTGATTTTTTAAATGAGGTGAGATAATGGAATATATTGAGCTTAGATATGTAACAAAAAGAATTAAAAAAAAGTTGATATTAGATAATATAAATTTAAAACTTAAAAAGGGACAAATAATTATTTTGTCTGGGTCGAATGGTTCAGGTAAGACTATGTTGCTTAGGGCGATATCTGGACTAATAAAATGTGAAGGGGAAATTTATGTAAACGAAAAGAAGATTGATGTAAAAGGCGAGTATCCAGAGACATTGGGGGTTGTAATTGAGAGTAGCAATATGATTCCTGAATATAGTGGACTAGAAAATTTGAAGTATCTAGCTGAAATAAATGGAAACTATAACGAAGATGTGATACTTAGATATATGAAAAAATTTGAAATATACAACCAGAGAAATGAAAAGCTTGGGAAGTATTCTCTTGGGATGAAGAGGAAAATAGAGATAATACAAGCTATAATGGAAGAACAAAATTTGATTCTATTAGATGAACCAACAAATGCTCTGGATAAAAAAGCAATAGAGACCTTTTTAGAGATTATAGGAGATTTAAAATCAAGAGGAAAAACTATAATTATAGCCTCTCATGATAAACTTTTTGAAGGGTATGGGGAAGTTGAGGTACAAATGTATGAGGGGAAAATAGTGGATGTACTCGAGTATGAATAAAATAATAAGAACATGACAATAATGGATGTGATTGATTATGAAAAAAAGCAATAAATATATTATACTGATTTTGTGTATTTTATTAGTGGGATATTTTGCTAGAGTATATTCTGTTAATAAAAATTATGCTGAAAAATACAGTGTTAAGGATATAAAGGTACCGGTTGGAAGAACTGTTATTTTTAAAAATCAGAAGTTGGGAATAGAATCTGCTAAAATATATACGGGTGATGAGATAAAGCAGTTAATAGAGTCATATAAAAATACAAAGCTTCAACCATTGACAGAGTGGAGTGATTTTTATGACGACAAGTATATATTGGAAGTTAATTTGTTTGGAGAAAAAGATAAATTAAATGATCTTAAGTTAAATATAAACAATAAGTTGATAACTTCGACGGGTGAGTATGAAAATAAGATATACTATATATTAGACCAAGATGACTACATGAAATTTGGAAAAGTTGGACAGGGATATCTAGGCAATGCTATACACTTAAATAGTAATATAAATCCAAATAGCAGTGATTTTAGAAAGAAGTTTAATATTTATAATGATGGAAAGAAAAGATTGGTTTTTGTGATAAAATACAAAGATATTGAACAGTAAAAAATATTATGTTTTTTAAGAAAGTGGTTGACAATGATTCGCTGTTATGATAAATTTGAAATAGATAAATAATTAAATATATTCTTCAGGGCAGGGTGAAATTCCCTACCGGCGGTAAAGCCCGCGAGCCATTTGGCATGATTTGGTGAGATTCCAAAGCCGACAGTACAGTCTGGATGAAAGAAGAAGTTACATTTGTATTTGCTCTGAGATTTTTGTATAAAAATCTCAGTTTTTTTATAAATACGATTCTTTGACACCCTGAAGAGGGTGTCTTTTTATGTTTTGTAATATTACTTTTAATTAGGACAGTAACTTTTACTATGATTGATTAGAAAAATAAAGGCTAGGTGATGGAAAATGAGTGACGATGAAAAATTTATGAAGATGGCGCTAGATTTATCTCTTAAAGGTCTATCAAGGGTAAATCCAAATCCACTTGTGGGAGCTGTTATAGTAAAGGATGGAGAGGTTATTTCAAGTGGATACCACAAGAGATATGGCGATTTGCACGCTGAAAGGGACGCTTTTAAAAATCTTGGCGAGGAAGTGTCGGCTGAGGGGGCGACTATGTATGTAACTTTAGAACCCTGTTGTCACTATGGAAAAACTCCTCCATGCACAGAAGCCATTATAGAGAATAAAATAAAAAAAGTCGTAATAGGTACTCTAGATCCTAACCCGCTAGTTTCAGGTAAGGGGGCTGAGATTTTAAGAGATTCAGGTATTGAGGTCGTTACTGGAGTATTAGAAAAAGAATGCAAAGAGATAAATGAAGTATTTATTCACTATATAAAATCTAAGAGGCCTTTTGTGCTGATGAAGTATGCCATGACATTGGATGGAAAAATTGCTACGTTTCCAGGAAAATCCAAGTGGATAACCGGAGAAGAGTCTAGGAGAGATGTTCATTTTGATAGGGCTAGGCTGATGGCGATCATGGTTGGGATAAATACTGTAATAAAGGATGACCCCATGTTAAATGTAAGATTAGATAGAGAGTATCTAGATAATTGTGGATTATCTGATGCGAGACAGCCAATAAGGATAATTTGTGATTCAAATCTAAGAATTGGTCTAGAATCAAAGGTAGTAAAGACGGCTAAGGAACAGAGGACTATTATCGTGACAAAGGGTTTGAAAAATAAAAATAAGATAAGAAAAATAAATAAGCTTGCTGAAATGGGAGTTGAGTTTATTTTTGATGATAGTGATGGAGATATTATAAATCTCGAGTTACTTATGGATAAGCTCGGGGAAATGAAGATAGACTCAGTTCTATTAGAAGGAGGTTCGGCCCTACATTGGTCTGCCTTAGAATCTGGGATAGTTACAAAGGTAAAGTCATATATTGCTCCGAAGATATTTGGAGGAAAAGATGCATTAAGCCCTGTTTCAGGAAGGGGAGTTGAATTTCCTGATAATGCATTTGAGATTATAGACCAAAAAATAAGATTTTTTGGAGAGGATATTCTTGTTGAGGGAATACTTAGATACAAAAATAAATTGATACATGGGGGTGAGTAATTGTTTACTGGAATTATAGAGGAAATAGGAGTAATCAAGTCTGTTCAGAGGGGTAGAAATTCAGCTCGGCTCACTATTTCGGCAAAAACAATTTTGGAAGATGTAAGGTTGGGAGATTCTATTTCCGTTAATGGAGTTTGTTTGACTGTAACTTCATTTACCAAGTCGGAGTTTAATGCCGATGTAATGCATGAAACCATGAATAGATCTTCGCTTAAACAATTAAATTCGGGTAGTAAGGTTAATCTTGAACGAGCTATGCTTTTAGGTTCTAGGTTTGGGGGTCACATCGTATCAGGTCATATCGATGGTACCGGAAGTATTATAAATGTCGAAGCCGATGACAATGCGGTATGGTATAGAATTAGAGCCGATAGAGATATTTTGAGATTTATTATAGAGAAAGGCTCAATAGCTATAGACGGTATAAGTTTGACGGTTGCAAAACTTTATAACGACGGCTTTAGCGTCTCGATTATCCCACACAGTATGGAAAATACAATCCTAAAGTATAAGAAAGCCGGGGATATTGTTAATCTTGAAAATGATTGTGTAGGAAAATACGTAGCTAGGCTTATGGGTGAGACAGGATTTTCAGGAAAGAGTGAAGGCAAAAAACTAGAAGAAATAGGGGTAAACGCTGGGAGGATTTCTAAAGGTAGTATAGGAGAATCTTCTAAAAAAAATACGGGGACTTCTATAGATATGGGCTTTTTATCAGAAAATGGATTTTTATAAATCTTAAAATGGAATATTGGGATATCGAAAATGGAATATTGAGTTATTAAAAAGGGGCTATTATGATATCAAAAGTATAATACTAAGATATTAGAATGAAATATTGAGATATCGAAAAAATATGAAATTGAAAGTAAATTATCGTAAATATAGATGTTTAATTGTTATGATAATTAATATAAAATTAGGAGGACATTATGTTTAAATTCAGTACAGTTGAAGAAGCGGTAGAAGCTCTAAAAAATGGAGAGGTAATTTTGGTTACAGATGATGAGGACAGGGAAAATGAGGGCGACCTTATTTGTGCAGCTCAGTTTGCGACTACAGAAAATGTGAATTTTATGGCTGTGGAGGGAAAAGGTCTGATATGTATGCCTATGAGTGAGGATTATGCTCTTAAACTTGGACTGCCACCGATGGTAGCTAAAAATACTGACAACCACGAGACCGCTTTTACAGTATCAATAGATCACGTTGACACAACTACGGGAATTTCTGCGGTAGAGAGGGGACTTACTGCGAGAAAATGCGTTGAGAGAGATGCTTGCCCTACTGATTTCAGAAGACCAGGGCATATGTTTCCGTTAATTGCTAAGAAAAATGGCGTTTTAGAAAGAAATGGACATACGGAAGCTACTGTTGATTTGATGAGGATAGCAGGGCTTGAAACCGTTGGACTTTGCTGTGAAGTTATGAAAGAAGACGGTACTATGATGAGAAAAACCGATCTGATTGGACTTGCTGAAAAGTTTGGACTTAAGTTTATAACTATTAAGATGATTCAAAAATACAGAAAGAAAAATGATAAATTGGTAGAGAGGGAAGTTGTTGCCGAGCTGCCGACTAAGTACGGAAATTTCAATGTATACGGATATGTTAGCAAATTAGATGGAGAACATCACGTAGCCTTGGTAAAAGGGGATATAGGCGATGGAAAGGATATTTTGTGTAGGGTCCATTCTGAATGCTTAACAGGAGATGTTTTTGGGTCTATGAGATGTGATTGCGGAGATCAGCTTGCCACAGCTATGCAAAAGGTTGAAAAAGAAGGCAGGGGAATTATTCTCTATATGCGTCAAGAAGGTAGGGGAATAGGACTTATAGATAAGTTAAAGGCATATGTACTTCAACAAGAGGGTCAAGATACCATGGAGGCAAATCTAAGCCTCGGATATCAAGCTGATATGAGGGAGTATTTTATAGGTGCTCAGATATTAAAGGATTTAGGAGTAAAGACTATGAGATTACTTACTAACAACCCCGATAAAGTCTATCAATTAGAGGATTATGGAATGGAGATAATAGAGAGGTTACCAATTGAAATAGAGGCAAACCCACATGATGAGGGGTATTTAAAGACGAAAAAAGAAAAGATGGGACATATATTGGAAGGGATAATGTAGTAATTTGATAGCTTTTTCTAACGGTGTTTAGAAAAATAAGTAAGTAGAAAAAATAGAAATTAATAAAGAATAAGTAAACAGAGGAAATAGAGATTAATAAAAAATAAGTAAGCTAAAAAAATAATAATTAATAAAAAAATGATTAATAAAAAACAGAAATTAATTAAAAATAAGGAGAAGGAAAATGAATGTATTTGAAGGTAAGTTGGTTTCAAAGGATATAAAGATTGCAATAGTGGCAGCGAGGTTCAATGAATTTATAACGTCTAAGTTATTGTCTGGTGCGCTAGATTGTTTAAACAGGCATGATGTAAAGAGAGATGACATAGATGTTGCTTGGGTTCCGGGTGCTTTTGAAATCCCACTTATAGCATCAAAACTAGCAAAATCCGGCAAATATGATGCAGTGCTTTGCCTTGGTGCTGTAATTAGAGGAAATACTACACATTATGACTATGTTTGCAATGAAGTATCTAAGGGAATAGCCCATATTTCTCTAGAAACTGGAGTTCCGGTTATGTTTGGGGTAGTCACTACGGAAAATATAGAACAGGCTATAGAAAGAGCAGGTACAAAGGCCGGAAACAAAGGTTATGACGTAGCACTTGGAGCTCTTGAAATGGTAAATCTGATAAAGACGATTGAAGAAAAATAATATAAAGGTCGATTAAAAAAAAATACTTTTTATAAATACAGGAGGGTTATTTCTATATACGCCTTAAGGATAAACGTGTATAGAAATAACCCTCCCTTTGTAATTTAGTGAAATCAATTCAATTTTTGTAATTCAATGCAGTTAACCTAATATAATATTGGTCTGAATCACTTTATTTACAGTAAATTTTTAAAGATTCCATTACTACAGAACGTTGAAGATATAAGGGACGTTTCTGTAATAGTCATTATAATCAAAACCATATCCAACGACAAATTTATCTTCTATTTCAAATCCTATATAGTCCGGTTTAAATTCGACCCTTCTTCTGCTTGGCTTATCTAGAAGTACGCAGCTTTTTAGGGATTTTGGTTTTCTCTCTTTTAAATGTGAGTACACAAAGCTCATTGTGGTAGCGGTGTCTGTGATATCATCCACTATAAGTACATCGTAATTTGTTATATCCATATTTAAATCGGCGACAATTCTGACCTTGCCGCTGGTTTCTGTAGAAGTTCCGTAGCTTGAAGTAGTCATAAAGTTTATTTTTACAGGTATCTTGATATATCTAACGAGATCCGAACAAAATATGAAACTACCCTTTAATAGAGAAACGACTAGTAGGTTTTTATCTTTGTAATCTTCGTTAATAGAATTAGCTAGCTCCCTTAATCTTTTTTGTATTTCATCATTAGTATACATTATTTCCCATTCTCTAGATTCGATATCCATGTTAACCTCCGAAATTTTTTTATATTCTTATTGTAAACCAACTCGGTCATAATATCAATAACGGTTAATTAAAAACTAAAGTAAGCCTGCAAATAATGGTACCGTGATTATGCTGACTAAGGTTGATATGAACACGCATTTGGATGAGAAGGCTACACTGGTATTATATCTTTCAGCAAATATTGTGGTAAATGCCGGTGCTGGCAGAGCTGCTGTATAAAACATTATTGCAACGGGCAAAAATTTATTGGCGTTTATTCCGAGAAGTCTAAATGCAATGACAAGTATTGCAGGGAACAATACCATTCTCACAAATGTCATACGATAAGCTTCAGTATCAGTGAACATCTCCTTGACTCTGTATTTTGACATTGAAAGGCCTACAACCAACATTGATAGAGGTACTGTCAGGCTTGAAAGGTGTCCTAGTATTGTTGTAATTGGTTTAGGTACGGGGATTTGACCTATAAATATGACAAGTCCTATCGCCGTAGCTATATTTTGTCTGGTAAAAATAATATTTCTTAATTTGATTTTGTCCGTATCGTTATCATAGTACAGGGTAGTGAGTTTTATACCAAGTGAGAATATAAGGACATTTTGTACGATATTTCCCATTGCCATTATAAATAGGCCGTCATTTCCAAAAAGCGAATACATTAGGGGAAATCCTATAAATCCATTATTTGAAAAAACTAGTGCAAACATCCAACTACCGAACTTTTTCTTGTCTACTTTGAGCAATTTTGCCATAAAAAAAGATATCGCCGCCATTGAGACATGATATACTACCATTATAATTATTACCGTGTAAGTATCCATCATAAGTTTTTCAGAAAAAGGTCTAACTAAGGACATAATTATAGTACAGGGTATACTGACATCAACCAGTAGATATGTCAGATCCGAGATTGACTTATGAGAAACGACCTTTCTTATTCCGAGAATATATCCGATAAACATCAGTATAAACAGTATAAGTACATTAGTAAATACTACTTGCATGAAATCACCTTTCCTTAATAAAACAGAGTTATTATAATTATTATAACACATATTTTATTATCAAGTGAAAGTAATGATGTTGGGGTAAAATGATTATAATACAGTATTAATGGGTAAAATTTGTTGGATAGATAGTTTTGTGATATAATCTAGATTTGAATAGTTGTATTTTGATTAAGATTTGAATAGTAAATAATATTAATTCTTTATGAAGAGGTGAGAATGTGGATAAAATTAAAAAAATAGACAGATATGAGATATCTAAAACAACACTACCCTTGGTACCTCTTAGGGGAGTAATGGTTATTCCTGGTGCTATGCTTAGCTTCGATGTTGGTAGACCGGCATCAGTTAAGGCTATAGAAAAGGCTATGGAGAATGAGGAAATCTTCGTAATTAGTCAAAAGGATCCTGAGGTTGAAAGACCGGGAGTAAATGACCTTGAAGAGGTTGGGGTAATTTGTAATATAAAACAAGTAGTAAGCATTGGAGAAGGTGCGATCAGAGTTGTAGTAGAAGGTGTGAAGAGGGCAATGATAGAAAAATTCAATGCTCATGATTCATATGTATATGCTGATCTGATTTCATTTGATCTAGACAGCAGCAAAATTCCAGAAAATGAAAAGATGGAGTTAGAGGCTAAGTCAAGAACTCTTATAACTAATTTCAAAGAGTTCATAAATATAGGAACGAAGATTTCTAAAGATGCTATAGGTCCAATCGAAAATATCGAAGACTACAGCGAAATGGTCGATGCTGTTGCAAGTGCGATGAGGCTAAAGACAGAAGACAAAAATAAGATAATTAACACTATCGATATAAGCGATAGGATGGATGTACTTTACGAGATGATCGTAAAGGAAATAGAAATTGTGAGCATTGAGAAAAAGGTAGGATTAAAGCTCAAGAAGCAAATCAATAAATTCCACAAAGAGAGTTATCTAAGAGAGCAGATAAAATCACTTCAGCAAGAGCTCGGCGAAGATGACGACTCAGAAAATAAGGTGGAAGAATTTACTGAAAAACTATCTAAGATTAAGGCTCCAAAGGAAACAAAGAAAAAAATCGAGAGGGAGATTAAGAAGTTTGCTAGAACTTCACCATCTTCTCCTGAGTTTAACGTAAGTAGGGAATACCTAGACACTATATTCTCCCTACCTTGGAACAAAACCACAAGAGACTCACTAGACATTGCTAAGGCAACTGAAATTCTAGATGAGGATCACTATGGAATGGAAGAGGTAAAAGAGAGGATAATAGAGTTTTTGGCTGTAAGAAAGTTATCTAAAAACTTAAAATCTCCTATAGTTTGTCTATATGGACCTCCTGGTGTTGGTAAGACTTCTATAGCAAAGTCAATTGCTAGGGCTATGAATAGAAAATTTGTGAGATTATCTCTCGGAGGCGTTAGAGATGAGGCAGAGATAAGAGGTCACAGGAGAACTTACATAGGATCTATACCGGGTAGGATAATAAATGCCATGATAGAAGCCAACTCAAAAAATCCAGTATTCCTATTTGATGAGATTGACAAGATGGCTTCTGACTTTAGAGGGGACCCAGCTTCAGCATTACTTGAGGTTCTAGACCCTGAGCAGAATAAAAACTTCGTCGATCACTATTTAGAGATACCTTTTGATTTATCTAACGTGATGTTTTTGACTACTGCCAATAATATAGAAACTATTCCAAGACCTCTATATGATAGGATGGAAGTCATAAATCTCGAAGGGTATATTGAAAAAGAGAAATATGAGATAGCTAAGAGATATCTAATTCCAAAACAAGTTAGAAGTCATGGATTAAAAGATGATTTCATAACTATGGATGAAGAAGTTGTAAGGTATATTATAAACGACTATACTAGAGAAGCCGGTGTTAGAAGCTTAGAGAGATGTATAGAAAAGATATGCAGGAAGGTAGTTAGGATGGTTGTAGAAAATCCTGATATGAAGCCAATTGTAATCACTAAGGAAGATGTAGATAAGTTCTTAGTAGACAAGGCTTTTGAGGGGGATAACTACAATGACGACTTGCTAGTAGGTTGTGTAAACGGAATGGGATGGACTCCGGTTGGAGGTACATCTGTAAAAGTCGAAGTAAATGTAGTTAATGGCTCTGGTCAGATAACACTAACAGGTGGTATGGGAGATACTATGAAGGAATCAGCTAGGGCTGGGGTTTCATATATCAGATCAGTTGCCGACAAATACGATATAGAAGAAGATTTTTACAAGACAAAAGACATTCATATACATCTTCCAAAGGGAGGAATACAAAAAGACGGTCCTTCTGCTGGTATTACAATGGCTCTTGCCGTACTTTCTGCTCTTACAAACAGACCTGTGTCTCAGAGATTTGCCATGACAGGTGAGATTACTATTAGAGGTAATGTTATGGCGATCGGTGGATTTAGAGAAAAGACATTGGCGGCACACAGGGCGGGCGCTAGAAAGATAATACTACCTAAGGACAACGAGAAGGATATTGAAAAAATACCTGAGGAAGTTAGAGAAGAGCTTGAGTTTTTCCCTGTTGAGCATATGTCAGAAGTAATAAATATAGCTCTTTCTGAAAGCAAGGGCGAGAAGAAATCCGCAACTGATAAGGATAAATCATCAGACAAAAAAGCTTCAGCTAAAAAGAGTAGCGCTAGAAAAACAACAAGACAAACAAAAAAATCAGAAGATAAATCAGATAAAACTAATTCAGTAAAAAAAGATAGCGAATCTGATGTAGATAAGTAAAAGGTGTATTTATGATTAAGCTTAGAAGTATGACAATGGATATGAGTGCTGTCAAAAAGTCACAGTACCCAACGGATGAATTACCTGAAATTGCTATGGTTGGACGATCTAATGTCGGTAAGTCATCGCTGATAAATTCGTTATTAAATAGAAGAAACTTCGCAAGGACATCACAAAATCCCGGAAAAACCAGAACTATAAATTTCTACAAAATTAATGAGGAGTTTTACTTTGTGGATCTTCCTGGATATGGGTATGCAAGGGTGTCAAAAGCAGAAAAGGAGAAGTGGGGCCCTATAATGGAGATGTATCTCGAAGATAGGCCTACACTTTGCTCAATATTTCTCCTAGTAGATGTCAGACACGATCCGACAAATGACGACAAGATGATGTATCAGTGGATAAAACACTTTGGATATGATTGTGTTGTTGTAGCGACTAAGGGCGATAAAATAAAGCGAGGTCAATATCAAAAACATCTTAAAAATATAAAAACTAAATTGATGATGCACCCAGAAGACAGAATAATACTGACTTCAAGTTCAAACAAAAATGGAATAGAACAGTTGTGGGATGAGATAGTTAGTATTTACACTGGATGCGGATATGAAATAACTCAGGATTAAAGCTTTTTGATGTGATTTATATTAATGTTTACGATTTAGCTTGCATTAATAATAATGGTTTAGCTTGTATTAATATTAATGGTCTAGCTTATAAAAATGTTATTATAGAAAACATCGGCATAGAGTTTTAGATTTCTATTTGGCGTAAGAAACATCTTACGCCAAATTTTTATGAAAAAATATGATATAATATTCATTGGTATTTAAATATAAATTATAGAAAGGAATAATATGAATAGATTAGATTTGACGGAAGGAAGTATCTTTAAAAAGATATTTCTTCTATCCCTGCCAATCATGGGTACATCTTTCATGCAGACTGGCTATAACCTGGTTGATATGTTATTTGTCGGCAAGGTTGGGGCTGGAGCTGTGGCTGCTGTAGGAACAGCGGGATTTTTTCCTTGGCTTGCTCAAGCATTTATAATGATAGCAAGAATAGGCGGAGAGGTAAAAGTGGCCCAAGGTTTAGGAGAAAGAAATAGGGATAAGGTAAAAAAATACATAAAATCATCTATAGAATTAAATATTACGCAGGCGCTCCTTTACAGTTTGTTCCTGATTGTATTTGCCGGACCCTTGATACATTTTTTTAGGATTAAGGACGCGGCTGTAAACGAGATGGGAATTCAGTACCTTATTATCATAGCGATTGGTATGATATTTTTCTTTATGAATCCTGTGTTTTCAGCTATATTTAACGGCATGGGAAATTCCAAGACCCCTTTTAAAATAAATGCAATGTGTTTAATTGCCAACATGATATTAGATCCGATTTTAATACTTGGGCTTTTTGGTTTTCCTCGTCTTGAGGTCGTGGGAGCTGCAATTGCGACTGTAATCGCTCAGGCACTAGGTACAATAGCTTTTTTAGTGTTGGTAATAAAAGATAAGAGCGGTGTTTTTAGAGTTAAGTACTTTAGAAATGTAGAGCTTATCTACCATAAAGAGATTGTTAAACTAGGATTTCCAGTTGGAATTCAGAGTGCTATGTTTACCGTAATATCTATGTTTATAGGAGTGATTATAGCTTCTTGGGGACCTGTGGCAATAGCTGCACACAAGGTGGGTACTCAGATAGAGGCGATTTCGTATTTGACTGCCGATGGAATGGGTACTGCTATGAGCTCGTTTACAGGGCAAAATTACGGCGCTAGAAATGACTATAGAGTAAGAAAAGGCATAAAGGTAGGAGAGGGGTTTGCCCTATCATGGGGAATTTTTACGGGAATATTGATGGTGATTTTTGGAAAACAGATTTTCTCGATATTTATTAATGAAAAAGAAGCGATACTGGTCGGTAGCGCCTACCTTACAATAATAGGATTCTCACAGCCAGGAAACTGTGCAGAGATAATATCAGGAGGTATATTTAAGGGATTGGGTAGGACGATTCTCCCGTCCTTTGTAGGTATATTTTTTAATCTTATGAGAATACCGATGGCAATATTTTTATCTAGGCCTGAAATGCTAGGTTTAGATGGGGTTTGGTGGACTATTTCAGTATCTACTATGTTTAAGGGAGGCATACTACTTCTCGCAATGCTTATTAGATATAAGAGAAATACCCTATATGTAAATGGCGGGATATTAAGAGAAACTTAGTGATTAGCTTAAAAATAATCTAGTGATTAGCATAATACAACCTAATGACTGTCATAATAACAATCTAGTGAATTAGCTTGAGAGTACACATAAAAAAGCCTTGGTGGGGGATTACCCAACCAAGGCCTTTAATTTTTAGATTTTTTTATTAATATTATTCAATGAATATTTTTTCTCCAAGAAAGATTACTTAGCAGCTGGATGAAGAGTTCTACTAGCTAGTTCATCATCTAATAGGTATAGAGCAGCTGGATTATCAAGAGCTCTCTTAGCCTTTTTAACCAATAGAGAGAAACTTTCTTCTTCTTCAACTTGCTCATCTATAAACCACTTGATGAAACTCATAGTAGCGTGTTCTTTTTCTTCAAGAGCAACGTCGGCAATATGATAAATTCTCCTAGTTACTTCTTGTTCATGAGAAAGACCTTCATCAAAGATTTCAAAAACGTCCTTGTATTCTTTTTTTGGTTTTTCTATTGCTTCAAGTTCGATATCTCCGCCTTTTGAAAGCATATAAGTATATATTCTCTTAGCGTGTTCCATTTCTTCTTGAGCTTGAATCATAAAGAAGTTTGCAATTCCTGGAAATTCGTTGCTATCAGCATATGCAGACATTGCTAGATATGTATATGCTGAATAATATTCATAGTTAATTTGATCATTTAATAATTTTTGTAGTTTTTCGCTTAGCATAATTTACCTCCTAGGTATTTTTTCAAAAATTAATAACAAGATATTTTATCATAAATGACATTAGTGTTATTTAGAAGCACGTATATCATTAATAACCTTGAATCTTCTTGTTATCCTCATTTTATTTATATACCCAAACGGATAAAAAAGAAACCTAGATTTCAAGTATAAATGGATTTCTACTTAATTTGAATCGAGTTTAGCTTAAAAAGGAATTGTGGGGCGGTTATTCCTACTTGATAATGAAATGAGAATATGTTAATATTATATAGAGGTGAAATAAAAATGAATAAAATAGATAATAAAGAATTTAACATCAGTCATAATAGATTTAATGTCGATGATGAAAATAATGATAGATTTAATGCTAGAAATAGAGAAAAGTCGGTTTTCCGTGCAAGTTTACTCGGGATTGTGCTAAACCTCTGTCTCTTTGGTATTAAATTCTTTGCCGGCACAATCTCTCACTCTGTATCAATAACAGCCGATGCATTTAACAATCTATCTGATACGGGATCGTCAATAATTGCCTTAATTGGGGCCAAGATGGCAAATAGACCGGCTGATAAGGCTCATCCCTATGGTCACGGTAGGATGGAATATATTGCTAGCTTCGTAGTTTCAATAATCGTACTAAACCTAGCCTTGGAGTTTTTCAAGTCATCTGTTTCAAAGGTAATTAATCCAGTCCAAGTAGAATTTAATAAAGTAATCATCTTAATACTGCTGGCATCTATAGTAATTAAGGTGGTGCTGGGCATATATAATAGAAGACTTTCAAAAAAGATAGATTCAACAACATTAAAAGCAGTGGCGACAGATGCTTTTGGAGATTCAGTAATTACGACAGCGATTTTAATCTCAATGTTTGTAGCTAGAAAATTTGGAGTAAACGTAGATGGGTTTGTCGGTATAATTATTTCTATTATAATAGGTTACGCAGGATATGAGCTTATTCGTGAGGCGATAAGTCTTTTGTTGGGAGAAGCTCCTGATGAAAAAGTTATAAGTGACATAAAAGAAGAACTAGAAAGACAAAATGGCATTATATCTACCCATGATCTAAGGATACACAATTATGGTGCCGGAAATATCTTGGCATCGGTACACGCCTATGTTGACTCTAACGCTAGAGTAGTAGATGTTCATGAAAATATCGACAAGGCCGAGAAACACATAAAAAAGAATTTGGGGGTAGATTTGGTGATTCATATGGATCCGGTGTGTTTAGACAAAAATAATTTAGAGGATGAGAAAGATAAATAAGATATAACTATAAATAGAAGTTTAATAAAAATGGGCAAAAAGTTACAAATTGTTACAGTTTTGCTCATTTATTTTTTTATAATTAGAAACGTTTTTTGTAACAAGAAATAAAAAAATTTTTAGGACATTTGTCAGAAAAATATAAAAACGTTGAAATAGCTTGATTTCAATTTATGGATACAAGTAGAGGGTAAGAAAAATATCACGTGATTTAAAAATGTATGCCAACTTTACAAAATAAAACAAAAAAATACTTTACAAAATTGTAACTTTTATGTATTATAGATAGAGTAGTTTGTAACAAAGATTGGTTTGTTTGTTACAAATTGGGACAAAGGTAACAAAAAGGTAAATTTTGGAGGTTATTATGTTAAAAAAGAGGTTGGCAGCAATTATTGCTGGAGTTATGATTTTTTCGACAGGGAGTTTAGCTTTTGCTTCACAAAATGTAGAAGAAATTCAAAACGACGACATTAGGATTGAACAAAGAGTTAACCCTAAAGGTTGGGTTAAAACTGGTAGCCAATATAATTATATAAGTGCACAAGGACAAAAGGTTACAGGATGGAATAAGATCGATAGTTTTTGGTATCACTTTGACAATTCTGGTACTATGCTAAGAGGTTGGCAAGAGATAGATGGTAATTGGTACTATCTACACGCCGGTGGTGCGATGCAAATTGGTTGGCTAAACCTTGGAGGAAATTGGTATTACTTCCACGCTGGAGGTTCAATGGCTAAGGGTGAAATGAACATAGGCGGAAAGAAATACTTCTTCAAGGACAATGGTGTAATGGCTACAGGAACATTCACTATGAATGGAAAGACTTATGTCTGTACACCGAGCGGTGAGTTTGTGGGATCAGGTAAACAACTTATCTCAAACGCATCTGCTTATACAGGACATTCAATCACATCGACTGGACAGAGACCTTACTGGGGTTCAATAGCTGTAGACCCTAGAGTAATCCCATATGGATCAAAGGTATATATACCTTATTACAACAAGGTATTCGTAGCCAACGATTGTGGTGGAGCAATAAAGGGAACAAAAATAGATATATTTATGAAATCTGCTAGAAATATGAATAATTTCGGTAGAAGAAATATACCTATCGTAGTTTTAGACAAGTAAAAAATAATAAACTAATCAAGATAAAAAAATCCTAAATAGGAAAATCAAGATTAAACTAATAAGTCATCGAGGTACGCAAAAGATGACAAGTAATAAAAAATAATTAATAATAACAGACGAATGGTGAACCGAGGCTAATTGAATACGCAGCTTTTAGTTCTCGGAAATTAAACGAAAATCACGAGCTACTATGGACGTTTTGTAGCTAGAAAACTGTGTGGGAAATCCACGCAGTTTTTTTATTTCCATATTGTTTATTACTGTTATTTATAGAATGTATTTTTGTGTCGGGTATAACATATGAGTTGGAACAAAAAGTTTTTTTAGGTAGATGTAACACAATTACTTACAGCTAAGATTTGCATTTTGCCACTAGGTTTAACAAAATTGTATCTATGTAGACATACGTGTTATAATGGTATAGAAAAGAGGTGCAAATGTGTATATTTTAGGTATAGATCCCGGTATCGCCATTGTTGGATACGGGATTGTCAAATATGAAAATAATAAATTCAATGTAATAGATTATGGGCAGATCAATACCCCTGCAGGACTTGATGACGTAGAGAGATTAGCTATGATATACAGGGCGATGTGTCAACTTTTTGATGCTTACGACATCGATGAGGTGGGAGTAGAAGAGTTATTTTTTAATAAGAACGTAAAGACTGCCATAACAGTAGCTCAGGCGAGGGGAGTTATATTGCTCGCTTGCAAACACAGGGAGAAACCTGTATACGAATACACTCCACTTCAAGTAAAACAAGGGGTATGTGGATATGGTAGGGCATCGAAAATTCAAGTTCAGGATATGGTAACTAGATTTTTAAATCTAAAAAGCGTTCCAAAACCAGATGACGTTGCTGATGCATTGGCAGTAGCTATATCTCATGCACATGCGAATAAATTAGAGAAGACCTTGAAAAATATAATTAAAAAATAGAGTTATTTTTATGAGGAGGAAAGAATGTACGAATATATTACCGGAAAAGTTGTAAATATTAATAGAGACTCTATTGTTATAGACTCTCATGGAATAGGTTATGTGTTTTTGGTATCTAGTATGACTATTGCACAAGCAGTTCTAAATGAAACTATGAAGATGTATACACGTATGATCGTAAGGGAAGATGAGATATACCTTTGTGGTTTTCATCATATGGACGAGGTTAGACTGTTTGACCTTTTGAGGACTGTTTCTAAAATAGGGCCTAAGGTCGCTCTTGGGATGCTTTCTTTTGCTTCACCGGAAGATATAGTAAAATACATTCAAACTGATGACGTCGTAGCACTTACTAAACTTCCGGGAATTGGTAAAAAGACTGCGGAAAGAGTGGTTCTAGAACTAAAAGACAAGATTAAAAAAGAGTTTGGAGAGGTTAAGTCGAAGGAATCAGAATTAGATATAGATAGAAATATTGTAGATACTGGTATGAGGTCTACTTTTGACGAGGCTGTTACAGCTCTTATTAGCCTTGGGTATACTAATGAAGAAGCAAAAAATGCCTGTGAAAGGGTATTTGACGACGATTATAATACGGAGATGATGATAAAGAAGGCTTTAGGTTGGTTGATGACTAACTAACCTAAAAATGATATATGGTATAAATCATACTATTTTATAATTCATTTTTATATGTTAAAAAGCTAGTCATATATTAAAGCTAGGCTAATAATAAGGTGGTGGTATTATGGAAAATTTCGGCGAGGAGAGGTTAATTACGTCTTCAGTCCAAATTGATGATATAGATATAGAAAATAGCTTAAGACCAAAGTATTTAAAAGATTATTTAGGTCAAGAGAAGGCAAAAGAACAGTTGGAGATATTTATAGAGGCTGCTAAGAGTAGAAACGAACCTTTAGACCACGTTCTTTTATATGGGCCTCCAGGGCTTGGAAAGACAACTCTCGCAGGGATAATTGCAAATGAGATGGGCGTAAATATGAGGATTACGTCGGGGCCGGCAATAGAGAGGGCTGGAGATTTGGCGGCAATACTTACAAATCTAAACGAAAACGACGTACTTTTCATCGATGAGATACACAGAATTAACAGAAGTGTAGAAGAGGTACTCTATCCAGCGATGGAAGATTTTTGTATTGATATAATAATTGGAAAAGGGCCTTCTGCTAGAAGTATTAGGCTTGACATACCCAAGTTTACATTAATAGGAGCTACAACTAGGGCGGGAATGCTTACAAATCCGCTTAGGGATAGGTTTGGTGTTATATCTAGGTTAGATTACTATAAGGACGACGAACTGGCTAAGATTATAAAGAGATCTTCCTCTATATTGGAATGTGATATAGATGATTATGGGGCTATTCAAATAGCTAAGAGATCTAGGGGAACACCTAGGATTGCTAACAGGCTTTTGAAAAGGGTCAGAGATTATGCTCAGGTAAAACACGACGGAATAATAACAAATGAGATTGCAAATGGAGCTCTTGAGCTTCTTGGAGTAGATTCACTGGGTCTCGATTATATAGACGAAAAACTTCTTATGACGATTATTAAAAAGTTTGGTGGTGGCCCTGTAGGCCTTGATACTTTGGCAGCGGCAATAGGGGAAGACAGAAATACAATTGAAGACGTGTATGAACCGTATTTAATACAGCTTGGATTTATAAAGAGGGCCCCTAGAGGCAGAATTGCCATGCCAATTGCTTTTGATCATTTAAAGATCCCAATGGATGAAAGCAGAAAAAAATAAATGAGTAGAAATAAGAGAAAAACAGAAAAAGCGTAGAATCAGAAAAAATCAAAAAAGTACAAAATTAAACCTATATTTCGAAGTTAAACTGAAGTGAGATAAGATTTCACTTCGGTTTATTTTTATATTAAGTACAATAATGTAACAAAAAATATTGATATGATGGGGTATGTTGCCTAATTTAGAATAATAAACATTAAGAAAAAAATTAAGTAATTTAGTTTAATTTAAGGATTGTATTTTTGTATTTAAATTAGATAATTTTATTCTTTTATATAAAAGCTAGATTATAAGGTTCAATTGTCTATGAAAACGTGTTATAATGTAGTCATACGTGACAAACAGAGTCGACAACTGTTTTCATGAAAAAAATATTAAGAGAGGAGAGTATAAGAAATTATACAAAAGAAGTTATGAAAAAAGGTTATTATCAATTTTTATGGCACTCGCTCTAGGCGTAGCTATGGCGGCACCTTCATTCGCTACATGGGTAGATTATAAACCATATGGCGGATTCGGTGGAAAGGTAAAGAGATACAAAGGTTATGACAGGGTAAAAACATCTGAGTACACAGCTAACTCATTAAACCCACATAAGAATCTTTATGATGTTCATCCACTACCTAAGGGACAGAGTGCTCCAACAGTTATTATTAACAAATTTAGTTTTCAAGATGGTTTAACAGCTTACAACCTATGTAAGAAATACAATGCAAGACTATTACTTGCTGCTAGACCAGACTATGTAAACATAGGACTTATGAGAGATTACTATAGAAGTAAGACTGTATATTTACTAGGAAGTACAAAGGAAATATCTGCCTCTATAGATCCATATATAGAGAGATTTATACCAGGATGTAAGGTTGTTAGAATAGGCAATCCGGATCCATATCAGAGAAACCTTGATGTTTTAAGGATGACAGGTTTTAATGATGTAGTTGTTGCAGACGGAAGAAACTTTGCAGACGCACTTTCTGCTTCTGGACTTTGTAACAACAAAGGTCTAGGACTAAGAATAGTTTACGGTGGACGTGGATATGATCCAGCCGGATTAAACACTGTATACACAGTTGGAGGAAGTAACTCAGTATTTACAGATGCTGGAAAGAGAATTTCTGGTTTCGATAGATATGAAACGGGTAAGGCAGTTGCTAGAGAGTGTTCAGGATATTCAAACCTATTGTTTGTAAATGGTAAGGACTATCCAGACTCAATAAGTGCAATTAATCTAGTAGCTCCTAAAAATGCTCTAGTTCTTCCAATAGCAGATGGAAGAGATAACTCAGATATGAAAGAATTCTTAACAGCTCTACCTCCTGCATCATTCTATGCTAAGGATTTTGAGAAAGAAGGACATGGTATTGTAATAGGTGGATTTGGTTCATTATCTCATGCTACAACAGATAAAATGTTCTACCTTTCTAGAGGATATCATAACTAGAGCTATTAGAAATAGAGAATACTAATTTAGGTAAAAATTTGAATAATAAATTTTTTAAGCTATGACTTTTGATTAATCATCGGTCATAGCTTTTTTATGTCTGTTAATTGAATCATTTTTGAGATATAATTATACTAGAACACTAAAGGAGTGATATTTTGATTCTTGATGTATACATGGAGAAAATAAACCTACTCATTATTGGATTTGGCGAGATTGCGAGGAAAAAATCAAGAAAATTCATAGAGGAAGGTGCCCGGTTAACCATTATAGATTCTACTATAGATGTTTTGCCGGGGGAGTTTAGCGGTGCTAGATTGATTGAGATGAATGTGGATACCGTTGAAATTTTAAAAGATTATATTGAGAGTGCTCACTTTATTATATTGGGAACGGGAGATAAGGAGCTTAACAATGAGATAGCTTCTTTTTGTCATAGCCGTTTTAAAATGGTACTTAATTTATCTGATTCGGAGAACTCCTCTTTTGCCAATACTTCAATTTTAAAATATGACAATATTGAGATCGGTGTTTCTACAAATGGTATAAGCCCGAGTATTTCCTCTAAGATAAAGGGAAAAATAGAGGATGATATGGGAGAGTACCTAATAGAAAACGATAAAAGACTAGCCATTTTAAAAAAACTTCGAAAATTTATCAAGAAAAGAGTAGATGACGATGAAAAAAGGAGGGCCTATATAATAGAAGTAAGTAGCATGACATTAGAGGAGCTAAGTGATTTATGTAGAGATCCAGAAGTTTTTTTAAAAGGAAAAATATAGAAATGTTAGAATAGATGGTTTAGAGTTAGAATAGATAGAGGTGGATATGGATTTAAATAGTTTAAATGCACCGCAAAGAGATGCGGTGATGAGAACAGAGGGCCCAGTACTTATTTTGGCAGGTGCGGGTTCAGGAAAGACGAGGGTACTCACAACAAGGATTGGATATTTGATTGATGAGAAGAAAGTCCTTCCAGCGAATATTCTCGCGATTACATTTACAAATAAGGCAGCTAACGAGATGAGGGAGAGAGTCGAAGAAACCGTTGAATCTTCTACTAAAGATATGTGGATAAACACCTTCCACTCATGTTGTGTAAAGATACTTAGAAGAGATATTAACAAGATTGGATATAATAGAAGTTTTGTTATCTACGATGCTACTGATCAGGCAACCTTGGTCAAAGACTGTATGAAGGAGCTTGATATTAGTGACAAGCTTTTTGATGTTAAAGGTGTAATAAGCCAAATTTCCTCAGCAAAGGATAAGCTGATTTCTCCTAGAAGATTTAAAGAGCAATATAGATCTGATGTCAGGATGGATAAGGTGGCAGATATTTATACTCTTTATCAAGACAGGCTCAAGAGAAACTCCGCGCTTGACTTTGACGATTTAATAGTTAAGACAATTGAGTTATTTAGGAAAAATGAGGATGTGCTCAAGTATTATAGAAACAAATTTAGGTATATCATGGTAGATGAGTATCAGGATACCTCACATGCTCAATACGAGTTTGTAAGGCTTCTTGCATGTGAGCATCAAAATATATGTGTCGTTGGCGATGATGACCAGAGTATATATGGATGGAGGGGTGCGGATATTAAAAATATCCTAGAGTTTGAGAAGGATTATGAAAATGTTCATATTGTAAAACTCGAGCAAAACTACCGCTCTACCCAAGTTATATTGGATGCCGCAAATCACATAATATCAAATAATACGGAAAGAAAGTCAAAAAAACTTTGGAGCGATAAAGAGGGCGGTAAGTTAGTAAAGATTTGCCAACTTGATAATGAAATAGATGAAGGGGATTTCGTATGTTCCAAGATAGATGAATTGGTGAGAAAAGAGAAGAGGTCTTTAAATGATTTCGCCGTCTTGTACAGGGCTAATGCTCAGGCGAGAGCGATAGAAGATGCATTAAACAGGGCGATGATTTCATACAATATATATGGAGGAACTAAGTTCTATGAGAGAAAAGAGATAAAAGACCTCATAGCTTATCTAAGAGTTATAGTAAATCCACAAGATGATATATCTGTTAAAAGGATCATCAACGTTCCAGCTAGAGGAATTGGGCTTAAAACCATTGAGAAGATGGAAGACAGGGCCTCGCTTAAGCAGGAGAGCATATATTCTGTGCTTTTAGATGCTGAGGATAATTCGGATCTATCTACTAGGGCCAAGGCAAAGGTAAATGGATTTATAGATATTATGAGTATTCTAAGATCAAGTGCAGAGGTGTATTCAGTAAGTGAGTTGATTGATTACACTATGAAGCTTACGGGATATTTAAAAGATCTCGAGGATAATAGAGATAAAAATGAAAAACTATCCAATGGAAAGTACGACGAATATCAAGACAGGATAGACAATCTAAAGGAGCTGATATCTATTGCTTTGGAATTTGAAAATTCCGAGGAAATTGAAGGAGAGAAAAACCTACAGACTTTTTTAGAGAATGTGGCACTAAGTTCTGACGCTGACGGAGAGGAATCGGAATCAAGAGTTTCACTTATGACTATGCACACATCAAAGGGCCTTGAGTTTCCAGTAGTGTTTATAGTCGGTATGGAGGAGAATCTATTCCCTATTTCTAGAGCGGTCAAGTCGATGAGCGATACTGCTATTGAAGAGGAGAGAAGGCTTTGTTACGTTGCCATAACTAGGGCAGAAGAGGAGTTATTTATAACTAATGTCAGAAACAGAACTCTATACGGAAAGAGAAACGTTGCAATTCAGTCGAGGTTTATAGAAGAACTTCCTGAAAACTCAATCGAGACCATAGGTGTTGTAGATGAGGGACTTAGCTACTCTAGGGCGACGTACAACGTATTGGATAAGTACACGAAAAAATACAAAAAGAGCATGAATATGGATTTTTTATCTAAAAATGTCAAGGCTACAAAGATAGAAGGAAATAAGGAAGGTAGTGACTTAACACTTAAGGATTCGGTAAAAGCTGGATCAAAAATCTACCACTCAAAATTTGGCAAGGGTACGGTAGTTGCTAGAAATGGAAATGATCTTACGGTTGCTTTTGCAAATAAGGGGATCAAGAGACTGAACATAGAATACACTGTTTTTGAGGTGTTAAGCATATAATTATTATTTTATAACCAAAGGAAGTAATATTATGGTAAAATTTGATTCACACAAGGAGGAAAATATGGATAGCAAGGAATTTGCGCAGGATTTGATAGACTTTATAAATAAGTCTACCGATCCATTTAATGCTGTTGATGAGATGGTGAGAGTACTTGAGAAAGACTATTTCAAAAGGCTCGATTTAACAGAAGTTTGGGAGATTGAGCCACACGGCAAATACTATTTTACGGTAAATTCATCTTCTCTTACGGCATTTACTGTAGATACAGATGATTTAATCAATAGGGGATTTAGGATAATAGGTGCTCACTGTGATGCTCCTCAATTTATGCTAAAACCGGGAAATGCGTTGAAGTCAGAAGAAAAGATAATTAGGTTAAACACTGAACCATATGGAGGAATGATTGTTTCTACGTGGTTAGATAGACCGCTCGGTATATCAGGAAGGATATTTTTAAAAGGGTCAACGCCTTTTACTCCTGAAGAGATGGTAATAAATTTCAAAAGACCTATGTGTGTAATTCCGAATCAAGCAATTCACATGGATAGGAGTATAAACAAGGGACACGAATACGACCTACAAAAAGAAATGCTACCGATAATATCTTTAAGTGGCAAGGATTTTATGACGGAAAACTATCTAAAGAGATTAATAGAGGACGAACTTGGAATAAAGGCTGATGACATACTTGACTATGAACTTTTCTTGTATGAATTTGACAAGGGAAGTATTGTCGGCGCAAATGATGAGTTTATCTCATGCGGAAGACTAGATAACCTGGCTATGGTTCACGCTGGATTAAATGCTCTTATGGATGCTGATGAGAGTACGGGAATATCTGTGATGACTATTTTTGACAACGAAGAAGTAGGAAGCAGAAGTAGGCAAGGAGCGGACTCTAACATCTTATTAAACACATTAGAAAGGATATCAAAAGCTATGGGGCTCAGTAGGACCGAGTTTTTGACTACATTGGAAAAGAGTTTTATGATATCTGCTGATATGGCTCACTCAGTTCACCCAGCTTTTCCTGAAAATCACGACCCATCAAATAGACCGCTTATGGGTGGTGGACCAGTAATAAAAGCTAGTGCAGCAAAGAGATACACTTCTGACGGATACTCTTCTTCAGTGTTTAAATCACTTGCGGAGAAAGTAGGAGTAAATACTCAATGGTTTGTAAATAAATCGGGAAATCCTGGGGGTACTACTATTGGGCCGATTGCCGCATCTCATTTGGGGATAAAATCTGTAGATGTTGGAAATGCTATTCTGGGAATGCACTCAATAAGGGAACTTGGAAGCACGGAAGATCACTTGGATATATATAAGGTATTCAAGGAGTTTTATGAGATTAAGTACGATACATTCGAAAAAGATATTAGGTAATTTTTTATGTATATAAGAAATTAATAATG